>CAZMAC010000075.1:0-10352 GCA_964564085.1 uncultured Hyphomicrobiaceae bacterium | reverse complement strand
AACATCTGCGAACGCGTTAAAAAGATCGTTGTCGAGCATTTGGGCGTCGAAGCCGAGAAAGTAACTGAAAACGCTAGCTTTATCGACGATCTCGGCGCCGACAGTCTTGACACGGTTGAGCTGGTGATGGCGTTCGAAGAGGAGTTTGGCTGCGAAATTCCCGACGACGCCGCTGAGACCATCCAAACGGTCGGCGATGCGATTCGTTTCCTGGAAAAGAATGCAAGCTCTTAGTGCAAAGCTTGCCCATTGAGCCGGTCATTTCCAGACCAGGGTTGGCGGATGCGCTTGACGCGAGGATGGCGGGGCTCGCGGCTGTGAGCTTTTGCGTCATCAAAACGGAGATATCATGCGTCGTGTCGTGATTTCAGGCCTTGGACTTGTTTCGCCCCTCGCATGCGGGGTCGAAGCGAGCTGGAAGGCGTTGCTGGATGGAGAGAGCGGCGCCCGAAAAGTCACCGAGTTCGACGTCTCCGATTTAAGCTGCCAGGTGGCCTGCACAATTCCTCGCGGATCTTATGCCGAAGGGCGGTACGATCCGGATGAATGGATGGAGCCAAAAGAGCAGCGCAAGGTCGACGACTTTATCGTCTACGCGATGGGCGCGGCCGAACAGGCGCTCGACGACGCCGGCTGGCATCCCAAATCAGCTCACGATCAAGCCGTCAGCGGCGTCCTCATCGGTTCCGGCATTGGCGGTCTTCAGGGGATCGAAAAAACCTCTCTGCTGATGGCTGAAAAAGGGCCGAAACGCGTCAGCCCGTTCTTCATACCGGGGCGCCTCATCAATCTGGCGTCTGGCTATGTCTCGATCCGGCATGGCCTCAAAGGGCCAAACCACTCTGTCGTCACGGCCTGTTCGACCGGCGCTCATGCCATCGGAGATGCTGCACGCCTGATTGCACTCGGCGATGCTGACGTCATGGTGGCCGGCGGTACGGAATCGCCGATCTGCAGGCTTGCCATTGCCGGTTTTGCAGCCTGCCGGGCCCTGACCACGCATTTCAATGACGAACCGACCCGCGCCTCGCGGCCTTACGACCGGGACCGCGACGGTTTCGTGATGGGCGAGGGCGCCGGCGTCGTGGTCCTCGAAGAGCTGGAGCACGCCAAAGCGCGCGGCGCGAAAATTTATGCCGAAATCATCGGTTACGGCCTGTCCGGCGACGCCTTCCACATTACCGCGCCTGCCGAAGATGGAGATGGCGCTTATCGTTGCATGGACATGGCGATCAAGCGCGCCGGCATCGCTCCTGAGAAGATCGATTACATCAATGCGCATGGGACATCGACGCCGATGGGCGATGAGATCGAGCTGGGTGCCGTCGAGCGCATTTTCGGTGAGGCCGCCGGTCAACTCACCATGTCCTCGACCAAATCCGCGACCGGGCATTTGCTCGGCGCAGCCGGCGCGGTGGAGTGCATCTTCTCAGTGCTGAGCATTCGCGACAATATTGCACCGCCGACCCTGAATCTCGACAATCCTTCCGTCGAAACGGCGATCGACCTCGTCCCGCATAAAGCAATGTCTAAACAGATTAATACAGTCCTCAGTAATTCCTTTGGATTTGGCGGAACGAATGCTTCACTCATCATTACGCGCGTGATGGAATAGAACTGGTCCTGCATTCCGGGCAATAAAGAAGAATGGGCGGAACCTAGCTTTCGCCATAATTGATTGGTCATTCTGACGAGACTGAGGGGTTGGAGAGCGTATCCACGATGTCTGGCGACAGCCGCAACTGGGGTCAAGGTCACGGTTATAAAAGTGGAGCCTACTTCGCCGCGCACCGGGATTATGGTGTTCTGCCCCGTAGCCCATCCGAGGCCCTTGAGCCTGACCATGCGCCGATAGCTCCCCTAGAGAAGCCCGCATTGCATCAGCGTCCCGTCGTGAAATGGATGAGCAATATCATGACGCTGCTGTTTGTTGGCGTCATCGGGCTTGCGCTTCTTTTCTATTTCGTCCGCACGCAATTCGATCAGCCCGGCCCGCTTGACTATTCAACCGTTGTCGTCATTCCAAAGGGCGAAGGTGTCCGGGAGATCGCGGGCCGGCTCGAAAGAGAAGGCGTGATCTCGGACCAGCGCATTTTCGTTGCGGCCGTGGTGCTCTATTTCCGCGCCCAAGCCAAGCTGAAAGCGGGCGAATATGCCATACCCAAGCAAGCGAGCATGAGAGCGGTTCTGGATACGCTTGTCGAAGGCAAGGCGATCCTGCAAAGCGTGACCCTTCCTGAAGGACTGACGAGCTATCAGATTGTCGAGCGTTTGAACGGGCATCCCGAACTGACCGGCCGCGTCGATCGTGTTCCGCCCGAAGGCAGCATCATGCCGGATACCTACCGCTTCGCGCGCGGAACGGACCGGAAAGAGCTTATCGCCCGGATGCAGAGCGAACAGCAGAAATTCCTCGATAAGCTCTGGGAAAAAAAGGCAACAAACCTGCCCATCACCACGAAGGAAGAAGCGATCATTCTTGCCTCGATCGTTGAGAAGGAGACCGGCAAAGCCGACGAGCGGCCGCGAGTGGCCTCGGTTTTCATAAACCGCCTCAATAAGAATATGAAATTGCAATCCGACCCCACCATTATTTATGGATTATCGGGCGGGAAAGGTACGCTCGGGCGTCCGATTCTGAAGTCGGAGATTCAACAGACGACGCCTTACAACACCTACGCAATCAAGGGCTTGCCGCCAACGGCTATCGCCAATCCTGGCCGCGCCGCTCTGGAAGCCGTTCTGCGTCCTGCAAAGACGAATGATCTGTTTTTTGTCGCCGACGGAACGGGCGGCCATGCCTTCTCGGAAACATATCAGGATCACAAGCGCAACGTGGCGCAGTGGCGGGTCATCGAACGAAAAATCCGCGCCAAACAGGAAGCGACCGCGAAAGCGCTCAAAGAGTCGGAGCAAAAGCTGGCTTCTGTTCAAGCTGAGGCGACGAGCCCAAAAAATAATTCAACCAGGACGGCCGTGCCCGGCGTCGAGGTTACGACATCGGCGTCTACGACCAATCTCGCGAGCGAGACTTCCGATGATGGGATGCCTTTGCCGGTTCGCAAGCCAAAGCCCTGACGGAACTATATAAATGCTCAGACCGGTTCCGCGCAAAATGCGCAATAAAATGGGAACGTGCTGCTTGCTTCCGCATTTTTGCAAGGCACCGAAAGCGGTGCAAATCGCGATTGAGACCGGTCCCATCCCAAATATCGCTGTGCCCCTAAATTTTACAAAGACCGATTGTCGTTTTCTGGATACTTTCTGCTCGTACAAAGTGCGGGACGGCGATAAAAAAGCCCAGCATAGGCTGGTTTTCAGCTAAGACTTCCGAGACGCATTCTGCCGGCGCGCCGTTTGGGATTTAAGTTGGCAATGACAGAAGCTGTTTCCATGGAAAACGCCCATCGGCGCAAAACCTGGCTGGCCATTTTTGTCGGCGCACTCTGGGCCGCCATCGTTGCGTATTGTCTCGTGACGATTTCCCGGGCTGATTATTTGCCGGAGGGTCCCGATGAATGGACCTATGACTGGCGCACGCTGTTCTTTTCGGAAACCGCCGATACGCCGCGGAAAGACATCGCCATTGTCGTCATCGACGAACAGAGCATGGCGGACTATGACTATGTGTCGCCGGTTGACCGGGGGCTCGCTGCCACGCTCGTGCGCGCACTCGACGCTGCCCAGCCGAAAGCGATTGGGCTCGATTTCATTTACGACCGCAAGAGTGAGGAAGCCAAGACCCAGGATTTGATCGAAGCGATCCGCGATGCTAACGCGCCGCTGGTATTTGGCGCGATCGATCTGCGCGTGAAGGGCTTTCGCAAGGAAAACCTGGATTATCAGGAGGATTTCATTGCCAGGACGGGCCGTGACGCCGGACATGTCTTTTTCGCGCGCGAATTGGAAAAGCTCAAGGTCGGCGATCAGGTCGTGCGCTATATGGGAGAGCGCTCGCCAACGCCGCTCAACCGCAAAAGCTTTGCTCAGCTCCTTGCAGAAAATGCGAGCGGCGCAATTAAAGAACCAGCGAGCCCATATATCTCCTGGCTGCTTCCGCCGCCGGGGTCAGACCTTTTCCCGCTGTTTCGTGTGCCGCGCCATCAGCCCGGCAGCGGTCCCGATGTGATTTTGCCGCCGAGCTGGCGTTCGGCCCTTAAAGACCGCATCGTGCTCGTCGGAGGCGATTTTATCGACCGGGACAAGCATCTCACGCCGATGTCCGTCCTCGATGGCGCGAAAATTCCGGGTGTGATGGTGCAGGCGCAGATCCTGGCGCAGCTTCTTGATGGCCGCTCACTAAGGACTTTTCCCTATTATTATGAAATGGCCGTCCTTGGCATGGTCTGTTTTCTCGGCTTTCTGTTCAGCCGGCAGTGGCAGATCAAACGTTACGATCTGCTCCTTTACATTGCCGGTATCGGTGCATTGGTGACATTCGGCATTATTCTATTCACCGTGTTCAATGTGATTGCGCCGTCGACAACTTTATTCTTTGCATGGACATTTGGCGTATCTGGGGGACATTATGCCCCGAAGCTCCTGAGGGGCGCTTATTCGAAGGAATAACCGGGAGAAGAGCATGAAACGGGTTAAGACGAGCTGCGTCGCTGCCGCGTTGAGCCTGATTCTGGCGACAATGCCGATTGACGGATCAGCGCATGCCCAATCGCAGGTTCTGGAATCCGATTTGCCCGACTTTCCAGCGGGAACCGAAATCGCAGACGAAGCCGCGGTCAACATACCCGATGGCAAAACCTTGCGCGTTCTTATCGTATCGGCGGGTGAGACGAAGACGCTGAAAGGCCCTTATGAAGGCAAGATCGCGGACTATACGGAAAAAGAGCTGACCTGGTGGGAGCGGATCACCGGACAAAGGAAAGACCCGAATGCTCCGATCGGCGCAACGCGCGGCTTGAAGCCGCAAGACTAAGCGGACAATCCTCTAAAAATCTTCACGGGTCTTTTCTTACCAAACAGGCCTCTCTAATAATCCGACCAGAAGCGATCGCCTATGAATAAGACTTTACGAATGACCGGCTTTTTCGCAGTAGCTCTCGTTGCACTTGCTTCATCCGGCTCTGCCTCTGCACAGCGATGCAATCATGCGCAAAGCTTTGAAAGCTGGCGTGAGGGCATGAAACGGGATGCGGTCTCCGCCGGTGTCTCGCAGCGAACCGCAGCCTCTGTGCTCGACAGTGTCGGCTACGACCCGAAAATCGTCAGGCGCGATCGCGCGCGCGGCGTTTTTGCACAGGATTTTCTGAAATTCTCGGGTCGAATGGTGTCCGGTCACCGCATGAAGCATGGTAAGGCAAAGCTCAAAGCTTACCGGAACACCTTCAACCGCATCGAGAAAGAATACGGAGTGCCTGCCCCCGTGATCGTCGCCTTTTGGGGGCTCGAAACCGATTTCGGCGCCAATACCGGCGACAGTCCCATTCTCGGTGCGCTGGCAACGCTCGCCTATGATTGCCGCCGCCCGGAGATGTTTCGCGACCAGCTTATTGCGGCGCTCAAAATTCTCGACCGCGGCGATCTCAGACGCAACCAAATGATTGGCGCCTGGGCCGGGGAGTTGGGGCAAACGCAATTTTTGCCCACGCATTATCTGGAATTCGGGATCGATTACGATGGCGACGGTCAGGTCAATCTCCGCAAAAGCGAGGCTGACGTGCTGGCCTCCACAGCAAATCTCATACGGCATTATGGCTGGCGGCGCGGCGAGCCCTGGCTTCAGGAAGTCGAGGTTACTCGTGATCTGCCCTGGCAGGAAGCAGAGCTGATCATCCGGCATCCACGCTCGCAATGGGCCGAATGGGGCGTCAGATTGCGCAGCGGCAAACCGCTGCCCTCCGACAACACGCCCACTGCGCTTCTGCTCCCGATGGGCCGCCATGGCCCCGCTTTTCTCGCCTATCCGAACTTTGACGTCTACACGCAGTGGAACCAGTCGCTCGTTTACGCGACAACCGCCGCCTATTACGCCACACGTCTTGCTGGCGCGCCCAGATATGACAAGGGCAAGCCCGGCATCCCCACATATGGATTGAAAACGACAAAACAGCTGCAGAGACTGCTGACCCAGCATGGCTATAATGTGGGCGAAACGGATGGGATTATCGGCGAAATGACACGCCAGGCCATCCGCAAGGCGCAGCTCAAATTCGGGCTTCCGGCCGACTCTTACCCTTCGGCTGAATTGATCTCAAGGCTGCGCGGCGGCTGATGCGTTGATCTGAAAACGGCTCTCAGCGTCGCAAGGCTCTGGCCGTATTTTCTGGCTACCGCTATAAAGGCTTGAATTCATTATCTTTTTGCCGCTTGCGGGCAGCTGCGGATTGCCGTTCCTGCTCTTATCAGCGGAACGAGTAAAAGGGTTGCAATCGGCCCTCATTCTTTTCTTTTTTGCTCTCCATAATCGCGCAAGTCCGTGATGATTTCTGAATGCTTGATGAAATCAGGTCGTCGGTTGTCTGAGACCGAAAAACGCGTTTCAACACAGCATTTGCCCGCTTCCTAAAATTTACTATTTTTAATCAATTGGTTATAGAGTTTCCCGACAGGTAAAAAATCCACAAGATTTTAGGCTGGCTGGCAGGTGCGCATTTCATCCCGGAAGATTCTAGATTGTGCCGTTTTGCCCCAATTTTGTCACAAACAACAGTTCAGCCCAAGGAAACCCATGCATAAACATCAAATCAGGTAGTTTTTATCAAATATTACTGTACTTAAACTTTAACTCTAACCATCGCAGATATACTAAAGTTTCACACAAGCTCTGTTTATTTTTTTACGTACTTTTTATGCCGCCTTGTGATAGTCCATCTTAAATCAATGTTGCCCTCATTTTGGAACTTTTTCTATTTATCTCTGTTCCGGTGAGGTTTTGTTGCCAGGATGGATGACACAAATGAGAATTGCGCAGATTAGTCCTTTGATCGAAAGCGTGCCGCCCAGGCTCTACGGCGGCACCGAACGGATCGTTTCCAACCTTACGGAGGAACTGGTTCGGATGGGACATGACGTGACGCTCTTTGCAAGCGGCGATTCGACGACATCTGCCGAACTTGTGAGCTGTGCCCAAAAGGCTCTGCGGCTTGATCCGAGGGTCGTACAACAAGAAGCATACTATATGGTCATGCTCGACCGCGTCCGCCGCCGGGCCGAAGAGTTTGACATTCTGCATTTCCATCTCGATTACTATCAGTTCCCGATGTTCCGCAGTCTCGCGGAGCGCACCGTCACGACGTTGCATTTGCGTCAGGACGTTGCCGATCTGAAGACGCTCTACGCAGCCTTCCCGGAAATGCCGCTGGTTTCGATTTCCGATGCGCAGCGTCGTCCGGTATCCACAGCGAATTTCGTCGGCACTGTCTATCATGGCTTGCCAACCGATCTGCTGAAACCGACCTACAATCCGTCCGGAGACTATGTGGCCTTTCTCGGCCGTGTTTCCCCGGAAAAGGGGCTTGATCGCGCCATTCGCATTGCCAGCGCCGCTGGTATTCCGCTCAAGATTGCCGCAAAGGTCGATAAGCCGGATCAGGATTATTTCGATCAGGTCATCAAACCGATGCTGAACCTGCCCGGAATCGAATTTGTCGGTGAAATCAACGAACGGCAAAAAGCATCATTTCTGGGGAATGCCCGGGCAATGTTGTTCCCGATCGACTGGCCAGAGCCATTCGGTGTTGTTATGATTGAATCGATGGCTTGCGGAACGCCGATCCTTGCGTTCAGAAATGGTTCAGTTCCTGAAGTTATAGATGAAGGCCTGTCCGGTTATATCGTTGACACTGAAGAAGAAGCGGTCAGCGTCCTGAAACAAACTGTAAGGCTTGACCGCCGCAGCGTTCGGCGTCGTTTCGAGGAACGCTTCTCTGCGTCGCGTATGGCCGCAGACTATGTGTCTGTGTATGAAAAGGTTTTGGAGCGGCAGCTGGTTTTGCCGACGCAGCCGCATGTCGTCAACGGGCTGGTCCGCCCAGGGAGGGACCGGCAAGTTCTGAACTGATTGGAGCGCCATGAACGCCGAGAACTTGTTAGAGACAGTCAAAAGTCCTGATGGGTTCTCGGAGGCCCCGTTTTATATTACGGCAAGAGGGCAGGCCTCGCGCGAGCGCCGCACGCTGAAGCACGATGACGCCTTCATCGTGTTGGACAGCCATGGCGACCTCGGCGCCTCGGCCGGCGGGCAGGATGGGCTTTTCCACAGCGACACCCGTTTCCTGTCTTATCTCGAAATCGTCATCGACGGTCTTCAGCCGCTTCTGCTTGGCTCGAATGTGCGCGACGACAATTCGCTGCTGACCGTCGAACTGACCAACCCCGATATTTTCGCCGATGGCGAATTGGTGCTGCCAAAAGATACGGTGCACATCACCCGGAATATCTTTGTCTGGCGCGACACCGCCTATCAGCGCGTAACATTCAAGAATTACGGCGAGACCCCTGTTACCCTGCGTGCGACGGTCTATTTCGGCAACGATTTTGCGGATATTTTCGAAGTCCGCGGAATGCGGCGTCCGCGCCGGGGCGTCGTCAATCGCCGTGTTTCGTCGTCTGACACCGTCGTGATGACCTATATCGGCCTCGACAAGAAAGCGCGACGGACGACGATGATGTTCGATCCCTCGCCGACGGAAATCAGCACCAATTCGGCCTCTTACAAGATTGCCCTCGAACCGGATGAAGAGAACGCCTTCTTCGTCACAGCCGGCTGCGATCAGCCTGTTGATGAACGGCCCGTCCGGTTTATCACAGGCTTTCTCGCCGCAAGGCGCGAGCTGCGCACACCGGCGCGCGCCTCGACCGCCGTTGAAACCTCCAATGTGCATTTCAACGAGATACTGTCGCGGTCCTGGGCGGATATGTCCATGCTGCTGACCAATACGCCGGACGGTCAGTACCCTTACGCCGGAATTCCGTGGTTCTCCACAAGCTTCGGGCGCGACGGCCTGATCACGGCCATGCAGCTTCTCTGGTGCGCGCCGACGATTGCGAAAGGCGTCTTGCGGCGTCTGGCCCGGTATCAGGCGAAAGACTACGATCCCGACTCCGATGCACAGCCTGGGAAAATCCTTCATGAGATACGCGGCGGCGAAATGGCCGCGCTGAAAGAAGTGCCCTTCGCCCGCTATTATGGCAGCGTCGACTCCACGCCACTTTTCCTTATTTTGCTTGGCCGCTATATTGAGCGCACCGGCGATATGGACACGCTGCGCGAACTTTGGCCGGCTGCGGAAGCTGCGATGCAGTGGATCGACGGTCCGGGCGATCCGGATGCCGACGGTTTTGGCCAAAATCAGCGCGCCACGCAAGAGGGGCTGGCCAATCAGGGCTGGAAAGACTCCAACGACTCCGTCTTCCATAGCGACGGTCGGCTCGCTGTCGGCCCGCTCGCGCTTTGCGAAGTCCAGGGCTATGTCTATGAGGCAAAACGGCGGACGGCGCGTTGTGCCAAGCTGCTCGGCCATTTTGACCGGGCCCAACAGCTCAATGCAGAGGCCAAACGTCTGGCGGACCGTTTTGACGAGGTTTTCTGGCTTCCTGAGCTCAATACTTACGCGCTTGCGCTGGACGGCCAGAAGCAGCCCTGCCGGGTCCGGTCGTCCAATGTCGGGCATCTGTTATTTTCCGGCATCGTACCGGCTGAGAAAGGCGCTTTGATTGCCAGCGAATTGCTGCGCCCGCGTTTTTTCTCCGGCTGGGGGATTCGCACCATCGCCAATGACGAAGCCCGCTATAATCCGATGTCCTATCATAATGGCTCGATCTGGCCGCATGATAACTCGCTCATTGCCCTCGGCATGGCGCGCTATGGCGCTCATGACGCTGTCGAAAGGGTGTTCAAAGGATTGACCGAAGCGGCGGCCTATCTGGAGCTGCGCCGGCTTCCGGAATTGTTCTGCGGATTTCAGCGTGCGAAAGGCCGGGGGCCGACCCTTTACCCGGTCGCTTGCGCGCCACAGGCCTGGGCCAGCGCCACGGCATTTTCGCTATTGGAGGCTTCACTCGGTTTCGAGTTTGACCCCGCCGCCCGCGAGATCCGGATGCGCAATCCGCGCCTGCCTGATTTTCTCGATGAGGTCGTGATCCGGGATCTGCGGCTGCGAGGCTCCAGCGTCGATTTCGTCGTCAGACGCCACGGCTCGGACGTTTCCGTACGTCCATTGCGTGGCGGCGATGATTTGCGCGTCGCGGTGGTTTTCGGAACGAAACCGTTCTGACAAAGCCGCATTTCGATCCATCGGACGCGGCTATTCTTTCAGCCAGTCGCCACAGCGTTGCGGCTCCGCGCCGCCCCAGCGGATGATCGGCACCGTCGAGGTTGAATTTTCCGGGCTGCC
>CAZMAC010000074.1:6914-10412 GCA_964564085.1 uncultured Hyphomicrobiaceae bacterium | reverse complement strand
AAACTCGCCAGCCGGGTCAAGGGCATCGACGTTATTCTGACAGGCCACACCCATGATGCGCTTCCCGAGCCTGTCATTGAGGGCAAAACGCTTCTGCTCGCGAGCGGATCGCATGGCAAGTTTCTCTCACGCCTCGATCTCGATGTGCAGGGCGGCCAGGTGAAAGGCTATGAATATAAGCTCATTCCGATCTTCTCCGATGTGATCACGCCGCATGCCGAAACCACCAAGCTGGTCGAAGAGGTGCGCAAACCTTTCGCGGCCGAGCTTTCGAAAGTCGTCGGCCAGACAGAGTCGCTTCTCTATCGCCGTGGCAATTTCAACGGCACCTTCGACGATCTGATTTGCGATGCGCTTCTGAGCGAGAGAGAGGCCGATATCGCATTTTCGCCCGGCTTCCGCTGGGGCGCCTCATTGATCCCTGGGCAAGATATCACGATGGATGATGTCTTCACCGCAACGGGCATGACATATCCAAATGCCTACCGTATCCCGATGAACGGACAACGGATCAAAGAGGTTCTCGAAGACGTCGCCGACAATCTTTTCAATCCAGACCCCTATTATCAGCAGGGCGGCGACATGGTTCGCGTCGGCGGCATGGGCTACAAGATCGATGTGTCGAAGCCGATGGGCTCGCGCATATCGGAGATGATAATCCTGAAAACCGGGCTGCCGATTGAGCCGGACAAGGATTATGTCGTTGCCGGCTGGGCCTCGATCAACAAAGACACTGAAGGCCCGCCGATTTGGGATGTTCTCACCGACCATCTGAAAAAGCGCGGCACGGTCAAGCTCCAGCAAAATGACAGTGTGAAAGTTGTGGGTGCTTAGCTCTTGCCCGCGACGAAAAAACGTATATTCTTTTTTTTGAATATTAAAATGGATCGAATGTCCTTGTTCGTGCAAAATAAGGAGTCCGGCTGTGACCGATAAAAAGCGATCTGATCAACCGAAAGACACGTCTCGCCGCGATCTGCTTCGTAGCGGATTATTCGCAGGCGGAGCGGTGATTGCCAGCACGAGCGCCTTGCGCGCCGAATCGGAAAAGGTAATCACCGAGGTTCAGGACTGGGCGCAGACTTTGGGCGACGGCGTCGATGCCCGTCCCTATGGCATGCCCTCGCCATTCGAAAAGGACGTCGTTCGCCGGGATGTCGCCTGGCTGACGGCGTCGCCCCAATCCTCGGTGAATTTTACCCCGCTCCATAATCTGGAAGGTATCATCACGCCGAATGGCTTATGTTTCGAACGCCATCACGGGGGCATTGCCGAAATCGATCCGGCAAAGCACCGGCTGATGATCAACGGGCTTGTCGACCGTCCGTTGGTCTTCACCATGGAAGACCTCAAACGCTTCCCGAGAGAGAACCATGTTTTCTTTCTCGAATGCGCGGCAAATTCCGGCATGGAATGGCGGGGCGCGCAGCTGAATGGCTGTCAGTTCACGCATGGTATGGTCCATAATGTGATGTATACCGGCGTGCGCTTGAGCCGGGTTTTGGAAGAGGCCGGCCTGAAGACGAATGCGAAATGGCTGATGCCCGAAGGCGCCGATTCCGCGGGGATGAACCGCTCGGTGCCGATCGAGAAGGCGCTGGATGATTGCCTGATCGCTTATGCGATGAATGGCGAAGCGCTCCGCCCGGAACAGGGCTATCCGCTCCGGCTGGTCGTTCCGGGCTGGGAAGGCAATATGTGGGTCAAATGGCTGCGCCGGATCGAAGTTGGCGATCAGCCCTGGCATACGCGCGAGGAGACATCGAAATATACCGACCTCCTGGAGGGCGGCAAGGCACGGCGCTTTACCTGGGTGATGGATTGCAAATCGGTCATCACCAACCCCTCGCCGCAAGCCCCGCTCAATCACAAGAAAGGCTTTACGGTCCTGTCGGGGCTGGCCTGGTCCGGACGCGGAACAATCCAGCGCGTCGACGTCACCATTGACGGCGGGAAGAATTGGCAAACGGCGCGGCTTGACGGCCCCAGCCTGAACAAGTCACTTCATCGTTTCTATTATGAGTTCGATTGGGACGGCAGTCCGCTCCTGCTGCAATCGCGCGCGATCGACTCCGAAGGCGATATTCAGCCGACCAAGGATGAGCTGCGGCAGGTGCGTGGGTTCAACTCGATCTATCACAATAATGGCATTCAGACCTGGCATGTCAAAGCGAGCGGGGAGGTTGAAAATGTTGAAGTCTCCTAAATTATTAATCGGCTTGGCGGTCTCCGCTTGTTTGCTGGCAACCTCCGCTCTGGCTAATGACGGTAAGCTGGGGCTTGGCCGCGCGGCGACGACGGAGGAAGTCCAGGCTTGGAACATCGATGTCCGCCCGGACGGGCAGGGCCTGCCCGTGGGCAAGGGCACGGTCTCGGACGGCGAGCAAATTTATACGGAGCAATGCGCCGTCTGTCATGGCGATTTCGGGGAGGGCGTTGATCGCTGGCCTGTACTGGCAGGCGGGAAGGGCACGCTCAAAAGCGACGATCCGGTCAAGACCGTCGGCTCTTATTGGCCCTATCTCTCAACGGTTTACGACTATATCAAACGGGCCATGCCTTTCGGGAATGCGCAATCCCTGAGCAATGACGACGTTTATGCTCTAACGGCGTATATTCTGTATTTGAACGATGTTGTGTCTGATGAATCCTTCGAGCTTTCGGATAAGAATTTTGCCTCGGTCAAGCTGCCAAACGAGGAGAACTTCATCAGCGATAGCCGTCCGGATACTGCCACGTTGGAAAAGAAAGAGCCGTGCATGTCGGACTGTAAGCCGGAAGCGAAAATCACGGGACGTGCGCGGATACTGGACGTAACGCCGGATGAAGAAGAGTCCGGGCAGACAAAGATCGATTGATGCCTGGAAAACCTCAGTCCTCTGATGAGGTTTCTCAGTCTTCGTAACAATTTGATGGTAGAATGCGAAAGCTCTTAACGGTTTTTCTTTTATCGATCTGCATGGGCGCCTGGCTTTCAGGCAGCGCGATCGCCAGCCAGAAGATCAAGGATCAATATCCGGGCTCGGTTCTTTATTCGAAGCCGGTCGAGTTCATCCCGAATGTGTGGTCCGCGATCGGCGCGACAGCTCCGCCGACCTATGAAAATAGCGGCCACAACAACAATCTGTCCTTTATCGTCACGGGCGACGGCGTCATCGTCGTCAATGCCGGGGCGACGAATGAGCTGGCCAAGGCGCTGCATGAAGAAATCAAGCTGATCACCAAAGAGCCGGTGAAGCTGGTCATCAATGAAAATGGCCAGGGGCATGCCATGCTCGGCAATGGCTATTGGGCCGATCAAGGCGTGCTGATTTTGGCTCATGCCGATGCCGACACGGAGATCAGGGCACACGGCGCGGATATTCTGGCGCGGATGAAGGATTATAATCGCGATAAAGCCGGCGACAGCCGCGTTCAGCCACCGACGGAGACATTTGAAGACAAAAAGATCATCGAGATGGGCAAATACCGCATCGAGGTCCGCAATCTCGGCCCTGC
>CAZMAC010000074.1:0-6814 GCA_964564085.1 uncultured Hyphomicrobiaceae bacterium | reverse complement strand
AAAAGATCATCGAGATGGGCAAATACCGCATCGAGGTCCGCAATCTCGGCCCTGCGCATTCGCCCGGCGATATCGTGGTCTGGCTGCCGGAACAGAAGCTGGTGATCTCCGGAGACATGTCTTTTCACGAGCGCTTATTGCCGATTTTCGATGAGACGGACACCGCGGCCTGGCTTGAAAGCTGGGAGACGTTCGAAAAGCTCGGCGCGGTTTATGTCATTCCCGGACACGGCCACCCGACCAATATGGCCCAGGTGCGTCGGTATACGAAGGACTATCTGGTCCATCTGAGAGGCGAGATCAGGAAGCATCTCGATGCCGGTGGGGGACTGAAAGACGCATACTATGTCGATCAATCGCCCTATGCGCATCTGGACACATTTGATGAGCTGGCGACACGCAATGCCGGCCGCGTCTTTGAGCAAATGGAATTCGAATAGCCGTCGCCGTCGTGCCTTACTCGGATGTCGCTTCTTTCACGATCTCTTCAAGCAGATTGTCGATCTTGGCAAAGGCTTCCCGCGTCATCAGCGAGGGCCCCGGAATAGGCCGGCGATAGCCGACGACGATTTTTCCCGGGTCTGCATGCGCTTCAAAGATGAAAATGACATAGGGGCAGATCGCAAGATTATACGGATTGGCGCTAACGGCCTCATGCGTCAGCTTGGCCGAGCAGAAGTGGATATATTTCGCTTCGCGATATGGGGATTTATTGCCCAATTTCGTTACGCTTTCCGCCGCCTCGCTGGTGCGTTCAAGCATGGTGCCGATGTGGCCCGTATAGTCGATCACCAGGCCGCGATTTATGATGGTATCTTGCAAGTCCTGAAAGACCTCTTCGAAATTTCCCTGTTTCGTATAGTGCTTAAAACCCTTCTTTTCGATCGCGCTGGCGGTGCCGATTGCGCCCGCCACCAAGGCCAGCAGTGTGATCAGGGTTAGTCCATAGCGCTTCACGATCATTGACGTTTTTCCTCCGTTTACGTTCTTGTTTTCCAAAACTGATTTTCTAGAGCGACACGCCTCCTCACAAGGGGGCGGCCCGCACGGACTGGCCTGACTGTCCGCCCTGGCTCGATGATACCAAAGGCTTTCCCGACCGGTCGATCAGGAAATCCGCAATTCCCGCCGCCAACCACATGGCCGTTAAAGCGGTCCAGGCTGTCAAAGCCAGCAAGGCGCCGCCCGTGACGCCCGCCCCGACGGCGCATCCGCCAGCCAGCATTCCGCCAAAGCCCATCAGGCAAGCCCCGGCAATATAGCGCGGAACACCGACTTCCTCGCTAAAGCTCTGTATCCGGAACTGACCTGCGAGCACGGACGCTAAGAATGACCCGGCAAAAACGCCCGGCACCAGCGCGACGTTAAAAGTCAGTGGCAGGCTCGACTGATTAATGAGGGCCATCAGCGTATCGGCGGACGGGCCGGTAAAGCTGACGCTTTGAACCGGAATGATCTCGAATGACTGTTGCGCCAGTGTGCTCGTATACCACCAGCCCAGAATGATCGAACTACCGACGCCGGCGCCGCTGACAGCCATCCAGATCGACAGGCGGTGATAGGCCGCCATGGCCAGCGCGAAGACAAAGATTGCGGCTCCCACCGCAAGCCCTGTGTAGCTCGGCAGCTGTGCCATCATATTCCGTGCATAGGGCTCGACAACCCAAAGTGTCGATAGCTGGGCCCGAAGCGGCGAGAGCACGCCGACGAGCGAGGCTTGTGCAACGACCGTCACAATCAGTCCTGCGATCAATGCCCTTAAATTGCCGGTTGCGGATAAAACGAGAAGGCGGCTAGGGCAACCACGGGCCAGGATCATACCGAACCCGAACAAGCCGCCGCCAATGATTGCGCCGGACATCGTGCCGGCCGTAGAGAGCTGGCGTATGGAGGAGGTATCGATCATTTGACCGGCGATCATGAGCTGCAAGCCGAATAATGCAGCGCCGAAGGTCAGCAGCCATATGACCGTTTTCGGCCCGATCGAGCCGCGCCAAAACTCAATCGTCGCCGACCGAAGACAAAACTGGCTCTGCTGCGCGAACACGCCGAATATGAGACCGACAAGCAGCCCGCCAAAGGCTGCCGCGCCATGATCGCCGAAGACGTCTATAATGGCCGTGAAGTCCACCACTATGCCTCGCGAAAGCATATCGCCTTGCCGCCAAGCGCTTCAAAAACAAGCGTTTCTTGCATCGTGTCCTGGGCTCGCAGGCGTCAGGATTTTATACCGTAAAACATATATAAAATTTTGCATTGATCTCAATCAATGACCGGCGAAAAGGCCTTCAGCTTTGTCCATCATACGGGGCAAGGCTACTGTTGTTTAATCCTCGAACGGATCGGTGACCAGGATCGTATCCTCGCGTTTGGGCGAAGTGGACAGCATCGCGACAGGCGCCTCGATAAGCTCTTCCAGCCGCTTGACATATTTGATTGCTTGCGCCGGCAGCTCCGCCCAGCTGCGTGCGCCTTCGGTAGAGGTGTTCCAGCCTTCCAGCACCTCATAAATCGGCTCTACGCGCGCCTGTGCGCCTTGCGCGGCCGGCAGATAATCGATTGCCTTACCGTCCAGCCGGTAGCCGACACAAATCTTGATCTCTTTCAGCCCGTCCAGCACATCGAGCTTGGTCAGCGCAATGCCATCGATGCCGGAGACCTTCACCGCCTGACGGACCATACAGGCATCGAACCACCCGCAGCGGCGCGGCCGCCCGGTGACGGTTCCGAATTCGTGCCCGCGTTCGCCGAGCAGCCGTCCGATCTCATTGGTCTGTTCCGTTGGAAACGGTCCCATCCCGACGCGGGTCGTGTAGGATTTCGTAATGCCGAGCACATGGGTGACCGAGCGCGGCCCGAGCCCGGCCCCGGTCGCGGCCTGTCCGGCAACCGTGTTGGAGGATGTGACGAAAGGGTAGGTGCCGTGGTCGATATCTAGCATGGTGCCCTGAGCGCCTTCGAACAGAATGCGTTTTCCTTCGCGGCGGTGCTGATCGAGCAGCTGCCAGACCTGATCGACATAGGGCGTGACCTCCGGGGCAATCGCGGCAATGTCATCGTAAAGCGTATCGGCCGAGACCTCTTCGACGTCAAGGCCTCGCCGGAGTGCATTGTGATGTGTGAGCGCCCGGTCAATTTTCGGCCTCAGGCTTTTGAGATTGAACAAATCCATCACACGGATCGCCCGCCGGCCGACCTTATCCTCGTAAGCGGGGCCGATGCCTCGCTTTGTTGTCCCAATGGCATTGCGCCCGGCGGCGGCTTCGCGAAAGCCGTCCAGCTCGCGGTGGAACGGCAAAATCAGCGTGGCATTCTCGGCGATGCGGAAATTTTCGCGCGAAATCTTCAGGCCTTTTGCGCGCAGCTCAGTGATTTCACTAAGGAGCGCCCAGGGGTCGATGACGACACCATTGCCGATGACGGACAGCTTGCCGGATCGCACGACGCCCGATGGCATCAGCGAAAGCTTGTACGTGACACCGTCAACGACCAGCGTATGTCCGGCATTGTGGCCGCCCTGAAACCGGACGATAATATCGGCCCGCTCCGACAGCCAGTCGACGATCTTCCCTTTGCCTTCATCGCCCCATTGCGAACCGACGACTGCGACATTGGCCATTTCATTTCCTCACATCGAAAACCGCCGAATCGCGGCAAGTCATTCTATGATATAGCGTTTCGCGGCTCACCCGGCGAGAAAACTAGACATTTTTACGCGGGCACTCTTTGCGGCGATCCGGATGACAGGCCTTTACCCGCACCTTTGCCTCGCGTAAGCCATTTTGTATGCAAGAGATCACCCCTTCAAACACGGCACAAGGTCTGGCGTCGCGCGGTTTCGGCAACGCCTATTTGCTGCTTGTGCTGACCATGCTGTTCTGGGCCGGGAATTCGGTTGTTGCGCGCGGCGTGCATGAGCTGGTGCCACCGCTCACGCTGGCCTGGCTGCGCTGGACATTCGCCGCGATGATAATCCTGCCCTTTGCCAGGCCGCATTTGAAGCGCGACCTGCCGCTCATCCGCGCCCATTGGCCGATCCTTGTCCTGCTTGGGACGATCGGGGCCGGGACGTTCGTCAGCCTGTATTATATCGGTCTCAGCAAGACCACGGCGATCAACGGGCTGATTATCAATTCCGCCGTCCCGATTCTGATCCCGATCGCCGTGTTCGTCGTTTTTCGCGAAACGCTCAGCCGGTTGCAGGCCGCTGGCATTCTTTTGTCTTTAACCGGGGTGCTGCTCGTTCTGACAAAAGGCGATCTGTCCCTGTTGCTGGATTTGAAACTCAATGAGGGCGATCTCTGGGTGCTGGCGGCCATGATGGTCTGGGCTATTTACACCGCCCTGTTGCGCAAGCAGCCCGGTGTCCATTGGCTGAGTTTTGCCGCAATCAGCTTTATGGTCGCCTCCATCGTGAATTTTCCGATGTTTATTGGTGAGATGGTTGCCGGGAAGACCCTTCAGCCGACGCTGCACGCCATTCTTGCCATCGCCTATGTTTCGACGCTGCCCAGCGTTGTTGCGCAGATTTTCTACATACGCGGTGTTGAGCTGATCGGCGGCAGTCGGGCAGGGGTCTTCATGCATCTGATTCCGCTTTTCGGAACGGTTCTGGCCATCATTTTTCTCGGCGAGCAGCTTTATCTTTTTCATCTTGGCGGTTTCGGTTTAATTCTGACGGGTGTGGTGCTCGCTTCGCGCGCGCCCCGGATCGCGAAATTGCCCTAACAAAAAGAAAACCGCATATTCGCTGATCTCGGGCGGCTATGACGATAAGCGGTGGGAGGCCGAGGGTTGCGAATAAGGAAAGCTGGCAGATACCGGCACAAGAAGCGGCCGCGTATTCTGGTGACGGGGTTCGGCCCGTTTCCGGGTATGGTCTTCAATGCCTCGGAAGCGCTGGTTGAAGATCTGAAGACGCGCAAACCGTTTTCGCGCCGGGTCGGGCAGGTTCATACGGCCATCCTTCCGACAGATTGGCGAAAGGCGCCTGAAATCGCCGGAGCGCTGCTCGATGAGGTGCAGCCGGATGCCGTCCTGCATTTCGGCGTATCGCGGCGCACGCGCGCTTTCGAAATCGAGACACGCGCCTTCAACATGGCGCATCGCGCCGACGACTGCTCCGGATGCCCGCCTCGCAGCTTTTATGTGCGACCCGGCGGGCCTCCGCTTCTGATGACGACGCTTCCGGGACGGCTGATCGTCTCCCAGCTTCGCTCCGCGAAATTGCCCGCCTCGCTGTCGGCGGATGCCGGACGCTATCTCTGCAATGCAATTCTCTTTGAGACGCTGTTTAGAGCGCAAAACATGCAGCGCCCGCCTTACGCCGGCTTCGTTCACCTCCCGGCGCTGACGCCTTATCAGCCTGAGCCGGCGAGCGATGAGCCGCTGGCAAGTAGCTTGGGGTGGGAGACGCTGAAAAGCGGCGTTGAGGTCATTATCAACACAATGATTCTTTTTGCCCGGAATAGGGGGCGATTGCCTATGCCTGTTGCGCGAAATCGGCTAAGAACTTCCTTGGCCTGGGGAGAGAAAGGACGAAAGACGTGAAATTCGGCCGCCGGGATTTTTTGATGGCGGGGAGCGGCGCTGCGGGAGCGGGCTTTCTGCCAGCGGCGCAAGCGCTTGCCGCGCCTGCGGGTGTTGCCCGAAGCGTCACTGAATTCGGCGTTGAGCCGAACACGGATGCGGACCAGACGGCGGCGCTGCAAAAGGCCATCGACGCCATATCGGGTGCGGGCGAAGCCGTTCATTTTCCGGGCGGTACTTACCGGCTGAGCCAGGTGCAACTCCCGCCAAGCTGCGCTCTAACCGGCGTTTCCGGGCAAACGCAGCTTGTGGCGCAAAGCGATGATCCAGTCTGCCAGCTCGCCGATGCGCGCTCGCTCTATCTGTCCGGGCTGACTTTCGAGGGCAGCGCAATTTCCGGCACTGCCGATCAGGCGGTTATTACCGGAATTACCGTTCGTAATGCGCCCGGCTACGGCGTCGTGCTCAGCGGGATTAAGAGCGCCTCGGTCAGCCAGTGCATGTTCCACGATTGCAAGCAGTCCGCTGTCGACATCACGACGGGCCGTTCCGTGGATTACGGGGCAATTTTGACCGGCAATCATGTCACTTTGAGCCAGAATGGCATCGTTTTGAAAGGAAGCGGCAATGTCAGCGGAAATTTTGTCGCCGCCACCTCGCGCTATGGCCTGCAAATCGGCGGCGATTGGGCCGGTGGCAGCATCTCCGCCGTCAACAACACGATCATCGATTGCGGCATCGGCATTGGCGTAGCGGCCAATCTGGAGACGATTCTTGTCTCGCTGAACCTGATTAACCGGATGCGGCTGTCGGTAGCGTCCGCCATCCGCGCCTTTGACGGCAAAAAGCTGATCGGCCCGGATCTGGCATTGGAAAGCGCGGAGGCTTATCTCAATCTGAACGTGGTTGGGAATGTTGCGCGATAAATCGATTTCCACAATCCCGCCTGAGTGAGCTTTGCTGTCTCTTGTCATGCGTAGATTTTACGGCTTGCAACGCAGCGGCGGCAAAGTCACCTTAACCCGCCGCGACTCAGTGTATTTTCGCGCGGCTTTTCAATCGCATAAGATTGTCTCAACTTGACGAGGAGACCATATGGCACATCCCGGAGATTTGTTCGCCAAGCTCACCAAAGCTGCGCCCTCGCGCCAGGCCTCGGCGGCGGAAACCGCCTATACGGCTGCGAATATCGAGGTGCTGGAGGGGTTGGAGCCGGTCAGGCGGCGTCCGGGCATGTATATCGGCGGGACCGACGAGAAGGCGCTGCATCATCTGTTCGCCGAGG
>CAZMAC010000073.1:0-10412 GCA_964564085.1 uncultured Hyphomicrobiaceae bacterium | reverse complement strand
GACATCGCGTCTTTGGAAAACATTTCACCAAAATACCGCGAAAACGGCCGGGTAAAAATTGTCGATCATTGACGGTTTTGCGGGCCGCTATTTGCGCGTCAATCGTCATAAGGATAGATCCGCATAAGGAGAAGCGATCCGTGAAGACCTTGCAATAAGAGTTTTGCTCTGAGCACCAAAAGCCGTCCAAGCCCCCAAAGGATGGCTATCCCGCCGGGGATTAAGAACACCGACAAGGTCCAAAGCGTATCATCCGTTCCCTAGCTCGCCGGTATGCAAATAACGATCCCAGTTACGATGCAAAACAGAGGAAATGCGCTTTTATTGTCGTACTCGACCATCTTACCACGGATATAATTGTCCAGTTCCGCCTCGCTCATACTCCGCAAAGGCTTTGCGACACCGCCCTTCCGGTAAGTTTCTCTGAAATCACGAATTCTCTTTTCTGCCTTCTCCGAAAACACGCCGATGTAGTCTCCGGGACCGCTCTGCCTGGACGTCATCAAATCCATCGCGATCGCCGTGATCACGAAAAGGCCGAGAAAAAGCATAAAGAGAATCATGGCCGGTTCGCCCGCCTTATCAAGTCTCCCCGCTATCCTCATGAAGGCGCTTGCGCATATTACGGATGCCGAGCGCAGCCAGTGTAATCACAATGGGGACGGCGATACCCATGGCCAGGGTCGGATCAACATTGAGCCCGGCGGATTTCAGCGCTTTCGCCGCATAGCCAACCAATCCGACAACGTAATAACTGATCGCCGCCACCGACAGGCCTTCAACGGTCTGCTGAAGCCGGAGCTGCAGCTTGGCGCGCCGCGCCATCGTTTCGAGAAGGTTCTGGTTTTGCTGTTCGCGAACCATGCCGACGCGCGTAGAAAGAAGATTGGTCGAGCGTGCGACGCGTTCGGACAGGGTCTCAATCCCGGCGGAGACCGTCTCACAGGTGCTCATAGCCGGAGCAAGGCGCCGTTCCATGAATTCGCTGAAGGTCTGAAGCCCCTGCAGACGCTCTTCGCGCAACTCTTCGATGCGTCTTTTCACGAGCACATAGTAGGCGTTTGCGGCGCTGAAACGGTAATGATTATCGGCGTAGCAGCTTTCGATATTGGCCTGAAGCTGGGTCAGCCTGTTGAGGAGCGCCGGATCGTCACGGGGCCCGTCCTGCATGAGCGAGGTGATCTTGGCCAGCTCGCGTTCGCTCTCCATCAAAAACGGGTTGAGTTCGCGTGCAACCGGAAACGCCAGCAAAGCCATCATCCGGTAGGTTTCGATTTCAACCAGCCTTTGCACCATCCGGCCCGCCTGGCGGTGCGTCAGATGGTTGTCGAAAATCAGCAAGCGGCTCGATCCGTCGCCGTGAATTCGAAAATCGGTCAGAGCGAATGCGGCGCTTTCGCCGACCGCTGATCCAAGCAGAGTATTGCCCGCGAAATAGCGGCGTGAAAGGTCACCATAATCGAGATTTTGGGTCATAGGCTGGACAGCAATATTCTTCGAAACCAAGGTCTGGCCCCTGACGCCATCGAGCCAGCCGGAGGGGAGAAGGTTGAAAGCGGCGGCGCTGAACGGCTCATCATCGCTGCCATTCACGATCACCTTATAGCGGGTAAACTCGGTATGGCGCTCCCATTTCAGCCAGAACGGACCCAAATCGATAAGGTAGTGCGTTGCCTTTTCGTCCGGGCCGGGCTGGCCATATGTCTTGCAAAGCGTCGCAACGTGATCCCGTTCGGCCGCAACATTGCCCGGTGCGGACAAAAGCGCGAGATAAGATAGCTTTGTCGGAATTTGCAGCGGGACGGGCGGTCTGGCGTGAACCTCATTGTGCAATTCCCGCCGCAGGGCATGGTCTTCGGGCAGCGCCATCTTATTACCTTCGCAAAATCGTTGCTTTTATTGAGCCTCAGCCTCCGCATTCAGGCTTGCGGCGGCCTGAATAATCAGATCGGCAAGCTTTTGCGGCTCTTCCTCATGCATTAAATGGGCCAGCCCGCGCAAGACTTCTACTTTCGCGCCCGGTATTTGCTTGGCAAGCTGAAAGGCCTGATCGGGGAGAACGGCCAGATCATTGCTGCCGGTGACGAGCATAATCGGGCAGGGCAGTTTCGGCAGCTCTTTGGCAAGACGGGCCAGATCCCAATTCGCCATCATCGCCAGGGCGGCCCCGACATGGGCAGGGGAGCGGAATAGGCGCTGATAGAAAGAAATGTCGTCCGGCTCCATCTTTGAGCCCGTGCTTTCAATGACATTCTCGACCGCGCGCCTGTCGCGAGCGCGCCAGGTGAAAAGCTGCGGCGCGACCGGGTTCAGGAACAAGAGCTTGGCGATCGCCGGAAAAAGATGACCGGCCATACCGGGGAAGGGCATCAGCGCGCCGTTCAGCGAGATCAGCAGACGAGGCGCGATCTGCCGGTTCAGGATCATGCGGGCCCCGATCGCTGCGCCCGCTGAATGGCCGATAACCAGATCGGGGCTGACGCCGAGCACGTCCATCAAAGCTGCGACGGCATGGCTGATATGCTGAAGCGACATTTCGAAGCGCGGCAGCGCGCTGGTAAAGCCATGGCCGGGCAAATCCGGCGCGGTAATCGCGAAATGCTGCGCAAGCAATGGCATCAATTTCGCCCAGCTATGCGTCGTTGCCGCCGTGCCGTGCAGAAGCAACATCGGCGGCCCCGCGCCCATTTGCTGGACATGCCAATCAATCCCGTCGGCCCTGACGAAACGGCTGGCTTCACGGTTTGGCCAGTAGCGGCCGTCGCGTTCCCAGACCAGATCGCCGTCGCCGTCCACCGTCATAGCGCCCGCGCTTCCTTGGCGGCGGATGAGACGGCGCCGGCATTCAGATAGGGCAGGGCGAGATAAATCGCACCCATTTCTTCGGCAAGCCGCTGGGCGCGCGGTTCGGAATTGGCGGCGGTATCGATTAGCAGCGCTTTGACCCCGCTCGATCTGACAAGACGCGCAGAGGCCAGCGAGTCGGTCTGTGCGGCCTGGCGTCCGGTGCTGCCATCGCGCGTAATGTTTGCGCGCCCGTCGGTGAGGAAGACGATGAGCGGTGTCGCCCCGCGTGTTTGCGCGGCCCGGGCGAGGCTGAGCGCGGCATCGATGCCGGAGGCCAGCGGGGTTCCTCCGCCGGCGGGCAGGGCGGTCAGCGTGCGTTTGGCGCGGACCAGCGAGCGTGTCGGCGGGAGAATGAGATCGGCTTTCTTGCCGCCGAAAACGATCAGCGCGACCTGATCGCGGCGGATGTAGCATTCGCCAAGCAGCCGCTCGACCGCGCCTTTGGCCTCGGCCATGCGGTGGAGTGCTTGCGAGCCGGAGGCGTCCACGGCGAAGACCGTCAGCGTCTCGGCCTGGCGCACGAAACGCACAACGCGAAAATCGGCGGGGCGGATTTGAACGGCTGCTGAGGATCTTGCAGTTCGGGGCATGGCGTCGATGGTGTGCCTGCGCAATTTCTGCCATGGCACGGCGGCGCGCAGGGTCGAGACCAGATCGAGACGGCTGCCGCGGCGTGGATCGCCCGGCATTACGCCAGCGCGGCGTCCGCGGGAGAGCGCGCGTTGTTTGACGCCCGCCTGCCCGAAGCTGCGCGCTCTTGCCGTGGATCGCCCGGCTTTCAGCTTGGCGAGCAGGTCCGGCGGCAGGGCTGCGCTGGCGGCATCGACGACGATTTCGCTTAGTTCGTCCGCCGTTTCATTTTTCGAGGCATCAGGCAGATCATCCGTATCGTGATCGTCCGGTGGTGGCGGCTCGTCCGCTGGCTGATCCTCGTCGCTATCCGGCGCGGGTAAGCGTCTTGTACGCCAGGCCAGCACCAGCTCACCGGCAAGGGCCAGATCGTCTTTGCAAAGCGCGTCCCGCCCATCGAGCGCCGCTGCGATCCTGGCCACGCGCAATGCCATGAGCGGCGCGCGGATCGTATCGATGCCGAGCGCAAGGCTCGCCCGGCACAGCGCTTCGATGGCGTCGTCTCCGGCCTCGATCCGGCTTAGCCGCTTCTCAGTGAGAAGAATTGCTTCCTGGTCGATTTCAGCGCCGGAGAGATCGTCGGCCCGGATCAGCGACAGATCGACCTGCAAGGCAAGGCGTTCGATAAGCGAGAGCGGCGGCTGTTCTTCCGGCGCGGCGCTTTCGTCAAGCAGGATCATCCCGAACCGTGCGGGCAATCGCTCTCTCAAGCCATCGCGCTCAAGGCGAAGCTCGCCTCGATCATAAACCATGGCGATCCGCGCCGCCAAGCCAGGGGAAATACGCTCCGCAGACGGAACGGTCAACACGCCGCCATCGGCACTCGCCAGCAGGCCGCGTTCCATGACCGGCCGTCCGGCGGCAAGCGTTGCCGAAAGATCGAGCCCGCCGAACAGCCGGTCATCTGTGATGCCGAGCGGCATTTTTTTGAACGGGCGATCGGCCATCAGTCCACTGACCAGCGCCAGCCATGCCTCCCTTTGTGGCCCCGGCCGCGCACGCAGGCAAATGCCCGTGCCATGCGGGTCCGCGGCGAAAATGCGCGCGGCAAGAAGCGCGGTTTCGGCAGGCGATCGCTTTGGCTCCTGCGGCGTGGTCACCCGAAGACCTCCTCCAGCGCCCGTTCGATGCGCACGGTCGAGCCCGCTTCATCGAGCGGGTCCCGGCGCAGACGGTGGCGAAGCGCCGAAGGCGCGGCCTGTTTCAGATGCGCCTCGTTGACGGCGCCTGCGCCTTGCAGACAGGCAAGCGCGCGCGCTGCCCGGATCAGGGACAGCTCACCGCGCAGCCCATCCGTGCCGAGCGCCAGACAGAGCCTCGCCGCGCTCTCAAGCGCAGCGTCGGGCACTTCGATGACGGCAAGCCGTTCGCGTGCTGATAAAATATCATCGCGCAACTTCTTTTCGTCCCGCGTCCATTGCGCCGCAAAGGCGGCTGGATCGCGTTCAAACGAATCCCGGCGGCGGACGACTTCGATGCGGGTCGGGATGTCGTCCGGCGTCGTGATTTCGACGGACAGGCCGAACCGGTCGAGAAGCTGAGGGCGCAACTCGCCTTCTTCCGGATTGCCGCTGCCGATCAGCACGAAGCGCGCAGGATGGCGGATGCTCAAGCCTTCGCGTTCGACAACATTTTCACCTGAAGCGGCGGCGTCAAGCAGCAGATCGACCAGATGATCGTCGAGCAGATTAACCTCGTCGATATAAAGAAAGCCGCGATTGGCGCGGGCGAGCAGGCCGGGCTCAAAGGCTTTTTCGCCGCGAGTCAGTGCACGTTCGATGTCGAGCGCACCGACGATCCGGTCCTCGGTCGCGCCCAGCGGCAGGTCGATGACAGGGACGGGCGCTTTCGCAATCGGGTCAAGCTCCTCTGCGCGCCGCGCCTTGCAGCTATCGAGACAAAGCAAGGGATCGCCGAGCGGGTCGCAATTGCAGGGGCACCCGGCGCGGACCTCGACCTCGGGCAATAAGGCGGCCAGCCCGCGAATCGCCGTCGATTTCCCGGTGCCGCGGTCGCCGAACACCAGAACGCCGCCGACGCTGGCATCGACAGCCGCGATCAGGAGCGCCTGCTTCATCTCGTCCTGCGCGACGATGGCGGAGAAGGGGAAGGCTGCTGACATTCGTCAATCGATCCTCTTATTCGGCCACACCTCAATGCGGCTTGAAACTTATTCCCTGGGCGGCCAACCTGCCGCGCAGGTCGACCAGATGCACTACAAAAGCTGCCAGAAGCGGAGCCGCGATCCAGATCCACGCGGCCCCGGTGAGTGCTGCGCGAAGGGCGATCAACAAGAACGCCCCTGAAAGCAGATAGCCGCCAAGGCCCAGCGCCGCCATGCGGCCTCCGCGCCGCCGCACCAGGAATCGCAACCCCGCATATTCGGCCAGCATTAACAGCAATATCAAATCGACGATCTGACCGGAAGAAAAGAGCTGTTCCATGATTTGCCCCCTGCTTAGGTCAAGTGTTTAGAACGGGCCGTTCAACTCGACAATGCTCCAATTCAGCACGGCGGCGAAGGTCACCCATGCAAGATAAGGAACAAGCAGTAGCGCAGCGGCGGTCGAATAGCGCCTCAAGACCAGTATCAACAGCAGGACTGAAAGCCACAGAAAAACGACTGCGATCAGCGCCCAGTCCGGACGCAGAACGCGAAAAAATAACAGGCTCCATAAAAGGTTGAGAAAGGCGTTCAGCGCAAAAAGCCCGATCATCCATTCCCGGTCTTCGCGTCGGGGGGCGTCGCGCCAGGCTTGAACGCCGGAAATTGCGGCAAGGCCGAAAATGGTGGTCCATACCGGCGCGAAGAGCCAGTCAGGCGGCTGCCAGCTTGGTTTTTGCAGGCTCTGATACCAGGGGCCGATATCGGTAATCGTGCCGCCAAGGATAGCTACGAAGACGGCTGCGACCAGCGCGATCAGAACAGGCTTTGCTCTATATCCCATTGCACTCATCTCGGAGCTGTAAGTCCGAGAAGATGGGCCATATCCTTGAAGAAGACGCGCATATGTGCAAGCGGATCGCGGCGGACCAGCTCCTTATGCATATAGGCCTGCCATGTCAGGCGCTGGACGTCGGGATCGCGGCACATTTTGACGAAACGCTCACGGCGTTTGTCGTTGCGGTACCAGAAATATTGCAGAAGGCCGAGCACCCAGAAGACACGGCCATGCGCTTTCATGAAAGCTTTGCGTGCGGTGGCGAGTGCGCGGGCGTCGCCCGTCTCAAGGTATGCGCCGACGGCCTCTGCGGCCATATCGCCGCTGACCATCGCATAGTAAATGCCCTCGCCCGAGGCCGGTGCGACGCATCCCGCAGCATCGCCGCAGAGCAACACGCCTTTGCCGTCATCCCAGCGTTTCATCGGACGCATCGGGATCGGCGCGCCCTCGCGGCGGATAGTGTCGGCTTCGAGAAGGCCCGCCGTGCTGCGCGTATCCCGCGTTGCGTTTTTCAGCGAGAAGCCTTTATTCGCGCTGCCCACGCCGATGCTGGCCGTCTTACCATGCGGGAAGACCCAGGCGTAGAAATCCGGCGAGAGCTTGCCCTGATAATAGACTTCGCAGCGCTGGCCGTCATAGTTTGCCTCTGGCGCGTCGGGCTTTTCGGGAACTTTGATAATCTCATGATAGGCGAAGACGAAGGGAGGGCGCTTGGCTTTTGGCATGGCTTCGCGGGCAACGGCGGAATTGGCGCCATCGGCTCCGATGACCGCGCGAGTGCAGACGGTTCTTGCCGCGCCGTCCTCGCCTTTCGGCTTATAGTCTATGCTCATCGTGCCGTCGGCATGGCGGGTTAGCCGCGTGAAGCTGCCGGTCCGGCGTTCGGCACCGGCGAGAGCTGCGCGGTCACGAAGCCATTCATCGAAAATGTCGCGGTCGACCATGCCGACATAGCCGCCATCGATGGGCATATCGACGCGCTGATCGCTTGGCGAAATCATCCGGGCGGAAGAAATACGTGCGCAGATCAGGTCATCCGGGATTGCGAAGTCCTTCACCAGGCGGGGCGGGATTGCGCCGCCGCAGGGTTTGATGCGCCCGGCCTTGTCGAGCAGCATGACGGAGCGGCCCTGGCGCGCGAGCGTCGTTGCCGCCGTTGCGCCGGCCGGCCCGCCGCCGATGACGACCACATCGAAATTATCCTGGGTTTCCGGCATCAGCTTCGCTCCCCCAACCCTGCTGGTAACATGTTTTCTCCTACGGTTACGATGCGCGGTGCCGCTTTGAGCTTTTCGCCGCCGCGCGCTTCGCCGACCCGCAATGCGAGCCAGGCGGCGATTGCAAACAGCAACGCTTCAACGCCGAACACCGTTGAATAGGCGGTCAGCGTATCGCCGGTCAGAAGCCGCATCAGATCGACCGAGGCCGCTCCGAGAAATCCGCCAAGCCCGAAAGCAATGGCCTGCGCCGCGCCCCAGAGCCCCATGCGCACGCCTTCGCGCTTTTCTCGCCCGACGCTGGCCAGCGCCATCATCGAGCCGATCGCGGCCACCGCAAATGCGCCATTGGCAAATCCGAGCAGGGCGACAGAGGCGCGCAGCGGCCAGATTTCGGCATAATGTCCGCCAAAGGCGAGCGCGAATAGCGCTGCCGCGGAGGCGATGCAGCCAAAGACCGTCCAGCCTCGCAGGGAACCGAGCAAGCGCCCGCCAACGGCTGTGGCCAGCAATCCGATCACCACCATGCCGGCCAGGACGCCGCTATGCTGAATACTTGCAAGCTTGGTCGATTCGCCCGGTGTGAAGCCGAAAATGGTCCCGGCAAAGGGCTCTAAAATCAAGTCCTGCGCGCTATAGGCGAGCATCGACATGAAGATGAAAATTGTGAAATTCCGCGCCTGGGTCTCGCCCCAAATCTGGCCAAGCGCGAGAAAGAATGGCGTCTTCGGCGCGCTGGACTCTTCCGGTGACGGCTCGCCCATATCGCCGAGCGGGCGCTCGCTTCCCCATACCGCGATCAGCGCAATGGTCATTGCAATCGCAGAGACGCTGCCAGCGACCGCGACCAGGCGCTCCGGCGAAAAAGGATCGAGAAAATGACCTGCGAGCGCGGCCGTGATGATAAAGCCGATCAGCATCATGACCCAGACGATGGTCGCGGCCGCCGCGCGCCGCCCGGGCGCAACCTGCTTGGCTAGCAGCACAAGCAATGATGTGCCGGCCGCGCTAACGCCGATACCGATCATGACGAAAGCGAGCGTCGCCAAAGCTAGCCCGGCAAGGAATTGCGTCTCCATGAACACCGTTGCGACCGCCGCCAGAAAACCGCCAAGCGAAAGCACCGCCATCCCGCCGATGATCCACGGCGTGCGCTTTCCGCCAAGATCGGAACCGTGGCCCATGCGCGGCCGTGTGATCTGCACGGCGTAATGAAGAGCGACCAGTATGCCCGGCAGCGCGGCCGCCAGCTGTAGCTCAACGACCATGACGCGGTTGAGCGTCGATGTGGTGAGCACGACAACCGCGCCCAGCGCCGATTGCACGAGCCCGAGTTTGATGATGCCGAACCATCCCAGATATGCTGGCTTCATGACAGGCCTCCGGAAAGCGTGCTGACGCCGAAGGCACTGACCAGCATTCCGATGACATAAAGCGTCGTGCCGGTGGCGTTATACCAGGGCGCTTTCTCGCGAGGGGCGCGGAGCAGGCTGCGCATCAGCCAGAATTGCACGATAAGCAGAGCGGCGATTGCGGCGCAGTATAGGGGCAGGCCCCAGCTGATCAGCAGGGCGATGACCGCCATTTGCGGAACCGCCATGACGATGCAGGCGAGCCAGGCGGCATTGGATGCGCCGATCTGCACCGGGATCGTGCGCACGCCCATTTGCCGGTCGCCTTCGATGGATTTGAAATCGTTGAGCGTCATGATGCCATGCGCACCCACGCTGTAAAGGAAGGCCAGCGCAATGATCCGCCAATCGGGCAGGGCGCCCGCCATGATTGCGGCGCCGGTAAACCAGGGCAGACCTTCATAACACCCCGCAACGGCGGCATTGCCCCACCAGCCATTCAGCTTGAGCCGGAGCGGCGGTGCGCTATAAGCCCAGGCCAGCGCAAGCCCGACGACGGCGGCCAGAAACGCCCAAAGACCGAGCACTGCGGCGACGGCAAGCGATAACACCGTCCAGATTTGCGCGATGAAAAGGCCCCAGCGCCCCGGAATGCGGCCGGACGGAATCGGCCTGTCCGGCTCGTTGATCGCATCGACATGGCGGTCAAACCAGTCATTCGCGGCCTGGCTGGTGCCGCAAACCAGCGGCCCGGCCAGCATGATGCCAAGCGCGATCTCCAGCCAACGCCCATCTGCCGCCACGCCCGCCGACACCACGCCGCAGCCATAAGCCCACATCGGCGCGAACCAAGTGATCGGCTTCAGAAGCTCCAGGACGGCTTTCGGTTTCGGACGATCGGCCAGTGAGGCAGTGAGTGTCGGTTGAGTCATTCTCGATGCCTTATGCGCGCCAGGCTGATGACAAAGCAATGATAGGATTGACGCCGGAAAGCGTCAATTAAAGTTTACACTTCTCATCGATTGATTATACAAGCAGAGCGCTAATGCCCTTCGGAGGTGTCCAGCTCGCCCAGCCCGTGGCGGCGCAATTTGACATAAAAACTCTGCCGACTGAGACCTAACATCTCTGCCGCGGAGGCACGATTGTCTCCGGTCAGCTCAAGCGCTGCGGATATGCACATCTGCTCGATGATATCGGTCGTCTCCTTGACCAGATCGCGCAGCGGCATCCGGCCGATCAGATCTTTGAGGTGATCGAACGAGGCGGGCGTGACCCGAATGGCGCCATTCGTCAGCTCAAGCGCTGAGTCTTCTTTGCGTATCACCAGCCCGTAACATGGCGGATCGGTGGTCAGCACCCCAACCCCTGAGAGCTCGATTTCCTCACGGCCGCCAAACTCTCCGCGCATCACCGAGGCA
>CAZMAC010000072.1:0-10454 GCA_964564085.1 uncultured Hyphomicrobiaceae bacterium | reverse complement strand
TCGTGGGACGCGCTATCGAGGGCGAACGTGTCCGCTGGGTCATAGCGACAAAGGTCGGCAATCCGGTCCAAGGAGTCTCTGGCTCTGGAGGCTTATCGACGGTCTGGATGCGGCAGGCGCTTGAGCAAAGTCTCAACAGGCTCGGCATCGATAAGGTTGACCTTTATTATCTACATCTCGACGACGAATCCACCCCGCTCGAAGAGACGATCGGGACACTCGGCGAAATGCTGTCGACAGGCAAAATTGCCGCGTGGGGCTTCTCGAACTATCGCGCCTGGAAGATCCCGGAAATAATCCGTATTGCCGACAAGCTCGGCGTAGCGCACCCGATCGCGGCCCAACCTTACTATCATGCCCTGTATCGGCTGATCGAGATCGACTATTTGCCGGCATGTGCGCATTTCGGGATCGGCACTGTATCCTATTCGCCGATCGCTCGCGGGATTCTCACCGGTAAATATAATGACAGTGTTCCGGAAGGATCGCGGGCGGACCGTGGTGACAAACGGATCATGGAAACCGAATTCCGGCCGGAGGCGATAGAAGCCGTTCGCAAGATAGCGGGCTATCTTGAGCCTTCGGGACGGCCTATGACCGGATTTGCCCTCTCCTGGGTGCTCGCTAATCGGCTCATATCCGGCCTGATCATCGGGCCGAAAACGATGCGCCAGCTTGAAGACTATCTGCATTTTGCAGGCACGCCATATAGCGAAGACGACGAAGAGTTCATGAACGCACTCATCCCGTCCGGCGCAGCGGCCGGCTATGCCTATGCCGATCCACGCTATCCCTATCGCGGGCGCGTTTTTCAGAATTGATTACGGCGTTTCGCTGATCAAATTCCAGCGTTCGACCGTTTTGCTGGCAATCAGTGCGGCTGTTTTTTCGCTAAAGCTTTTATAGTGGGGTGTCTGCGTATGAGCGTCGAAGGCAGCTTCGTCTTCATAGATCTCGTATAGGAAAAATCGCCCATCTTTCGCAGGATCTCTGGCAACGTCGAAACGCAGGCAGGCCAACTCTTCTCTGAGAGAATTTTCTGATTGGACGAGCAGCGCTTCTTCAAGCGCCTCGGAGCGCCCTGAGACGGCCTCGAAAACGACTGAAATGACATACATGGCGGCCTCCTGTATTTAACTTTTGCTGAATTTTGCCGTGAGAGCGGAGATTTGCTCCTCGCTCAGCAGGTTGACGGATGATCCCCGCATGAGGACAAGCAGCTTTGCATTCTCCTCAAATTCTTCTGCATTCATAACAGCATCTTCGAATGTCCGGCCCGTGACAACGAAACCGTGATTTGCCATCAACACAGCGCGATGTTCACGCGCCTTCTCAGAGACTGCATCCGCCAATTCCAAGCTTCCCGGCGCAAAATATGGCACCATCGGCACGCGCCCGACCCGCATGATGAGATAAGGCGTGATGGGGGGCAGGGCATCCTCCGGGTCGGTCTCTGCCAGGCAGCTCAGGATCGTTGCATAAGTTGAATGAAGATGCACAACGGCTCCGGCCTCGGGCCGGGCTCGAAGCATGCCAAGATGAAGCGAAGCCTCTTTCGAAGGCGCGTCTCCACCGAGATGCGTGCCATCAAAATTCAGTTTTGACAGCCGTTCCGGTACGAGGCGGCCCATACTGCTGTTCGTCGGGCTGACAAGCACGGCGTCTTCCAGCCGGGCACTCAGATTTCCGGCGCTTCCGTGGGAGTAGCCACGCTCGAACAAGCTTCTGGCGAGTTTTGCCATCGTTTCCCGCAATTCGAGTTCTTCTTGCATGTGACATGTCCCCTTTCTTGAAGATATTATGTCAGCACGGACATGATGTCGAAAGCACGGGATCGGCGTCCAGTTTAGTGCATGCATAAGCAAAACAGTTTCAGAATTTGCATACCGCGAAGGAGCTCCACGTGTTTTTGAATACGCTTGGCGATCTTCGCTTTGTCGGAAAGGATTTGGTTCGGCCGGAATGTGTGCTCGCACACGCATCGGGTCAGCTTTTTACGCCGGATTGGACCGACAATGGCGGTTTTGCGATGATTGCACCTTCCGGAAAAGTCCAAAAAATACTCGCCCGCGATCCGCCGGAACCGCTCCGCCCGAACGGTATCGCGCTGGAGCCAGGCGGCACAATTCTCGTGGCGCATCTGGGTTCAGAGACGGGCGGCGTTTTCCGACTCGATGCCGAAGGCTATGTCGAGCCGGTGCTCACCGAGCTTGAGGGCAGGACACTGCCACCTGCCAATTTTCCTTATATCGATCATGAGAACCGGCTGTGGGTGACTTTTTCCACGAGAAAGAAACCCCGCGCACTCGGCTATCGTCCTGATGTTACTGATGGTTTCATTGTGCTGGTCGACCGTGCCGGCGCACGTATCGTCGCCGATGGTCTCGGCTACACCAATGAATGCCTTGTTTCACCTGACGGCGGCACACTTTATGTCAACGAAACCTTTGGACGGCGTCTGACAGCCTTTTCAATAGATACGGACGGCTCGCTCTTTGGCCGCCATACAGTTGCCAGCTTTGAGGCTGGCACGTTCCCGGATGGCCTGACACTCGATGAAGAGGGAGGATTCTGGGTGACGAGCATCGTTTCAAACCGCGTGATCCGCGTCATGGATGGGCGCAGCGAAGTGATGCTTGAGGATGTCGACGACGCCCACCTTACGAATGTCGAAACGGCCTTTCAGGCTGGCGAAATGGGCCGCCCTCATCTCGATCAGGTCAGAAGCCGTTCGTTTAAGAATATCTCAAATCTGGCATTTGGGGGCCCCGACCGACGAACCCTTTATCTGGGTTGCTTGCTCGGCGACGCCATTGCTATGCTTCAAGCACCGGTCGCTGGCGTCAGGCCAGCACATTGGGACACTTACCTCGGACCGCTCATGATTTCTTAAACAAGTCCGCTCCAAGAGAAAGCCAGCCACCCCAGCTATATGAAGATGCAGAGTTCCCGGACCTTTATGGGGAACCGGAAACTCTGCTGGCCGGGGGGCAAGGCCAAAACTCTGGAGCTATGTACGCGTCACAATCTCAAGATGATTTAATGGTAGCATGCAACTCCTTACGCAATCTTAATGACCGGAGTTCCGATTGATCATGATGCGGGGAGTGGCCTGTTTTGAAGCCCAAAACACGAGGGGCGAAAATCGCGGCAGCGCCGTAATCCGCTGTAGAACACGGGACTATTTAGCCACAGTCCTTATTCAATTCCGAAATCCGTATGCTGCAACTAACAACCTTGATTGTCGCTCCGGCCTATAGCCGGGCGAGGCGAACCGGCCACAATCCATCTTTCCTTCTATCTCGCCATAATATGAGGCTGGAAAAAACCATAAGACACGGTCCATGTTAGTGGTCATAATGTGGCCGTCGGGGGGCGATGAAGCCATGAAACGATAGGCTGGCGGAGGTGTTATTACCTAATCCGCCCATTTACGTTTGTGTTTCAAGGGCTCTTCATGTGGCATAAAGCACCCGGCAGATGAGCGAAGGAGTTCGCCTATGGCAGTCGCGAGTAGGGGGCCGGGTTTTTCCTGGATGTGGTTTTTGCTACTTGCCGGTCTAAGCATCTTATCCTGGATATCCACCTATACCGGCATAATGGAGCTCATAGCCGCATCCACCGGTGAAATTAGCTGGGTGCCTCGTGTCGCCGTCGCATTTGCGGTGTTTATGCTCCAGCTCATGATCCTTTACGTGCTGGACTCTTTGTTCTCCGGCCAGATCAGATGGTGGCTTTGGCCTCTCTACATCATTGGCTATTGCGTCCTTTTTCTTATCTCGGTTGGTTTCGCATTCGGCTTTTATTGGAAATATCTGGAAGCCGGCAGCGTAACGACGGCGTCTGCCGAAGCGTCTTTGCGTGAAGTGCAGCAAACCCTGCAGCTCGGGACGACTCGGCTTGAGCAGATGCAGTCCACATTTACGACGCTCACGCAAATCTCGGCCGAGAAAGCTGAGCGCGAACGCACCGTTGGGCGCACATGCCCCGGCAGCCCGCCCGGCGACGGGCCGCGCCGGCGTCTTCGCGATGCGGATGCAGAGCGCTTTCGGTTTGCCAATCAGTATACCGCGTCGCGCGTCGAGGATGTGAAACGTGACATTGCTAACATTAATCAAGACCTGCAGAAAATCCGGACCAATGACCCGGTGACAATCGATGCCTCGGGGTCGCGCCGGACCTATATCAGCGATCTCAATCGCCGTCTGGGTCTTGTGGCAACACGGTTCAACGCCTTGCGCTCCGATCCTCAGCTTCTCCAACTCCGGGATGAATTCAGCGTGCGGGCAGACCAAACAGTCTTTCCCAATGAGCGCGGCGGCACATTCCGTTGTCCGGATCCCCAGCTTCAAACCGCGCTGAATGGCGTCGTGCGTGCCATCAACGAGTTGCCCGAGATGGCCCCGCCTTTGCTCAGGGTCTTTGAAGGGTCGGAAGCCGTGATCGAAGCGTTCCGGCGGCTGACAAACAGCAGTCTCAATAGATGGGACCAGATCGCGGCGAGTATTCAAAACGGCTTTGCCACCTCAGGAATCGTATCGCCGGCCCCGAATGTTTTGCCTGCGGTCGATGGACTTGCCGAGCGCGACTACATCCCCCTCATGATCGCGATCTTCGTCGATCTTTGTATTCTGCTGGTTTCCATCAATCGCCCGTTCGGGCCGTTTTTCGAGCTGTCCCGCAGCATGGATGCAGCGCGCCGCGGCGGTATGAGCGACTATCTGGCAACCTTTTACAAGGTGTTTCAGGATCAGTTCGACCCGGCGAAAAAGCCGACCGCCGCCGATGTTATCGCGCCGCTTCAGGATGTCGTTTTCGACCATAAGGGCCGGTATTATGCGGCCGTACCTCTCGATTTCCGCGAAGAAGACTACAAGAAATGGCTGGCGCGCCGGACAGGTCCGACTGCTGCCGAGTCGATTTTCTCGGCGACCTCCGACAGGCCGCTTGAGGAATCCCGCTATATCACCGGTGTCTTTGCCACGCTTGAGGGCAGCGGTTTTGTCGAGCTGGTTGATGCGGAGGAAGAAAAAATGGATGCAGCTCTCATTAAGCAGAAGCTCGACCAGCAAGGTAGCGTCTACGGGCAGGCAGACGCATTCCGCCTCTATCGGTTCCGCCGTCAGGCCTGGGCACAAATCTTGATCGAATCGGTCGGCAGCAGCGCCGCCGAAAGCGAGCGATTGGCGCGCCGGCGCGGCAGGCAGGGCAGCTGGGAAAAAGCGCCTGCTGCGCTTGCCGGGATGGAAGGCTCTTACAGAGGCGAAGCCAAAGCCATCGAAGGGGATCAGCCTCCACGCGCTATTTCCGAAGACGTCAGCCGCAGACCGGCTCTAGAACATCAGGCCGATATTGTCGATCACGATCCTGACACTGACGAATATAACCATCCTAAGTTCAACGGCCGGCCGAGCGAGCTGGATTCAGACGCGGAAAAGCCGGTAGACGACAATCCCAAGCGCGGCGATAATTAAAGCGTTGCCAGGAGAAGCGGGAGCCTATCTAGAGCGCTTTCAGGCGAAGTGGATACCGGTTCGCCGCTCGGAAAGCGCTGTAAAACAAACAATTAGAGCCGACGCTCCGATTCAATCGGAGCGGATTAGGCTCTAAAGGGTTTTATCGAATAAGCTCCGGCGAAGGAATTCGCCCTGGATATTTTGCGCGCTGATACGGATTAGACCTCTACTGATAATAGGGGCGGCTCCGCCGAGGGCGGGGCGAAGCGGGCTTGCGTGATCGCCTCCATCAGCCGCCGCGTATTGTCATCCGGATCGACAGACTCCCGATTGAATGAGATATATTCGATTTCGACACCGGCATGATGGTCTTCCAGCACGAGCTGAAAAAACACATCCACGGCCGGATGCCGAAATTCCATGTCGAGCACGATGGATGGCTCGCCGCTCCAGCCGAGATTGACGCTCCCGGATTGTCGGAAGGACATCATACCGGGCTTGAAATACATCTCGGTCGATGCGTTGACCAGGCTGCTGACATTGCCGAACATGCCCGTACGAATATAGGCGACCAGATCGGCGGCGTCGATCAAACGAAGCTCGGCCGCCACTTCTTTCAAACCTAAGGCAAGAATGCGCTCATTCTGCGCATGGTCGAGGCGGAGCTGTTTCAACATGGCCTAACTCTATGTCCCGCCCGTTACTGGTTTCCGTATCTTGCCAATATGGAGGTAGTAGATGATCTCAGCGACCGCCCGGTAGAACTCAGGCGGTATGAGTTTATCCACTTCCACACTATCGTAGAGAGACCTTGCCAGAGGCTTGTCTTCGACCACGGGAACGCCATTTTCTTCGGCGATTTCGCGGATTTTCAGCGCAACCAGATCGACCCCTTTCGCCAGGACCAGCGGCGCGCCGCCCTCTTCGCGGACATATCGAAGAGCGACGGCGTAGTGAGTCGGGTTGGTGACCACGAGCGTGGCGCGCGGAACGGCGGCCATCATGCGCTTGCGGGCGCGGTCCTTGGCAATCATGCGGATGCGCGCCTTGATCTGCGGATCGCCGTGGGTTTGCTTGAGCTCGTCCTTGACCTCCTGCTTCGACATACGCAGATCGATCCGCCATTTATAGCGCGACCAGACCACGTCAGCCGCCACCAGCGCCAGCGACAAAATCACCACCCAGCCGACGAGGCGCATAATGACGTCCTGCAGCAAAGACGGAACCATGACAGGTTCCATAAACATCGAGGCCAGCACGTCATACTGGCTCATGATCGCTGCGGCCACGCCGACCGCGGCGACGGCGATGAGTTTAAAGAGCGATTTGCCGAATTCGACGAGACCCTGAAGGCCGAAGATCCGCTTGAGGCCTTTGGCGAGCGAGATGCGCGACAGCTGGGGCTTGATCCGCTCACCGGTGAGCTGAAGAGGGTTTTGGAGCAGGGCAGCGCTCACACCGGCGATCAGCAGCAGAAGGACAAGCGGAGCAAGAAAGCTGGCAATATCCAGCGTAACGATATGGAGAAGCGCAACAATGTCGCCGGTGGTCTTCATTTGCCAGGCACCGGGATCGTCGATGAAACGGATCATCGTATTTTGCAGATGAATGGCATTGCCGGTGAAGAAGAAACTCCCTGCAATGAGGATTGCGACGAAGGACGCCAGGGTCGAGGCTTCGCGGGAGGTCGCGACGTTACCTTTCTCGATAGCGTCGCGCTTCTTCTTTTCAGTGGCTTCTTCTGTTTTGCTTTCTTTATCGGTCTGTTCGGCCATCGGCGGCCCTGTGCTTATTTGAAGTAATTGTCAGGCTTATGGGCGCGCGGAAACGAAACGAAGCTGCGTGAATCGGTAAGCAATCTGTTGCAGCGTATTCGGTTTGATGAATTTGAGCGCTGGCGAATGGATCAAGGATCTCAAGTGGAATTATTATCCGTGACTTCCGTGAGCTGAATACCAAAGCGAGAATTGTCTTCATCGACGACAACGACCTCGCCGCGCGCCACGACCTTACCATTGATCACGACATCGACAGGTTCGCCGACGCGCTTATCGAGCGGGACGACCGCGCCCCTGCCAAGCTTTGCCAGATTGGCGACCGGCATCGTGGCTGTCCCGAGGACAATCTGAACCGTAACCGGGATGCGCAGGATCATATCCATATTGGATCCCGCCTCGCTGGCTGAGGTCTGGCCGCCGGGCTGTTCCTGTTCGGTGTCCGGCGCGCTGCCGTCTTCCTTGGGACTGAACGCGGCGGCGAGTTCTTCCAGCGATTGAGCGAGGCCAGGGGGATGTTCGGGAAGTGATTTCGCAGTAGAGTCTTGAGACATATTTTTTCACCAGAGCTGTAAGCTGACGCGTTGCTCGATTTGTGCGGTCTAATTCATGCATTTTTCAGCAGAGTCGGTTGCGGGCTTTACCTTTTCTTAAACGCAAGGTCTGCGGCAAAGCGCAAGGGCTCTAAGCATTCTGTCACGCCGAATTATAAGACCGCTGGCTTGTGTCTAGCATTTCACACCGAAGCGACCGGCTTGCCGCAAAGCTTGCAGTCTTGGCACGACCGCCACGCGACACTGCCCAAACGATATTAAGCCGCAGCTTTCTCTTCGCCGCCGCCACCACCCAGCGTTTCTTCTTCGACCCGTTCGATCGAAGGCCGCTCATAGGCTGAGATCGTTTTACGCCCATATTCCAAGGCCACAGCCGGCATTGCGCCATTCATGAAAGCAAGCAAGGTCTGCTTCGTCATGACATAAAGGCGCATTTTCTTGGTACGGACCATCTTGATGTTCGCGGCAAGTGGCGTGAAAATCCCGTAAGAGAAGAACACCCCGGCAAACGTTCCAACGAGAGCGGCGCCGATCAGCTTTCCGAGCACTTCGGGCGATTCATTCAATGCGCTCATCGCCTTGATAACGCCGAGCACCGCAGCACATATCCCGAGAGCAGGCAGACCGTCAGCGAAACTCGACATCGCATTATAGGCCTTGAGCTTGTCCGCCTTCAATGTCTCGATCTCTTCATCCATCAAGGCTTCGATTTCATGCGTGCTTGCATTGCCCATGATAATCAAGCGGCAGTAGTCACAGATAAAAATTGTTAATTCTTTATTTTTTAATACAGACGGGTATTTCTCGAAGATTGGAGACTCTTCCGGGTTGTCTACATGAACCTCGACTTCGTTTCTCGATTTGGCCTTCATTTCACGCAAAATCGAGTATAGGAGCCCTAGAACGTCGATATATTCCTGGTTCTTTGGAACCGCATTTTTCAAGGCCTCGACAACCGCTTTACCCGTGTCCTTGATGACTTTCATCGGATTGGCAACGATGAAAGCGCCGACGCCCGACCCTAGTATGATCACATATTCGTAAGGCTGCATCAGGACGGACAGCTTGCCTCCCATCGCGACGAAGCTTCCACCGATACAAAGAAACGTGAAAACAAGCCCAATAATAATCGTCACGAACAGGCTCCCTCAATTCAACCCAAGGTTTTAGACGCGTATCTTTGCACGAAGCGTATTAAGGCTTTGTAAGTGACAGCCATTGCATTCTTACAAGATCAGCTCCGGATAAGGCCCGGCGCCAATATTTGAAACATAGACGTGCTGAAAGGATATCGGCCGTGCTGACTGCGACAGCGAACTTTAGGTTGATCACGGAGAATTTACCGCGCTCTTTGCAAACGACAGCAGAGAGGCCCGATGTTGCGCGGCAGACGGAATATTATCTGGAGCATATCGGCCAGGTTGAGTCCATAGAGGAATTTCTCGCCGACGATCGTCTGTTCAGCTATGCCATGAAAGCACATGGCCTTGAGGAAATGACTTACGCTAAAGCCTTTATGCGCAAAGTCCTTGAGGAGGGGGTCGATACCGAGGACAGCTTCGCAAATACGCTCGTCGACACACGGTATCGGGAATTTGCGGAGACTTTCAACTTCCAGCGCTATGGCGACACAGCGACCGCTTTCGACCGTACCCAGCAGGGAACCGTCGATAAATTCTACCGGCAGACACTTGAAGAACAGGCCGGTGAGCAGGACGAGGGCGTTCGGCTCGCGCTCTATTTTGCACGGAAAGCGCCGGAAATCGAAAACACCTATGAGCTGCTTGGCGATCGCGCCCTTTTGAAGGTAACGCAGACTTTGCTTAACCTTTCTGAGGCGACAGGCGCTCTCGATGTCGATAAGCAGGCTGCGCTGATCGCGAACCGCCTCGATATTGAGGATTTGAAGGATCCTGAAAAGCTGGATCAATTACTCACGCGTTTCACCAGCCTTTGGGAAGCGCAACGCCAGCCAAATTTCTCAATCGGCGGCTCAGCGCCTCTTCTTATTGGCGGCGGCGCCACTTTTGGTATCGGCGGAGATCTATTGGCCAGCATTCAAAATTTGAGATTTGGAGGGGCTTAACGATGCAATCTGGCATTTATGTCGGCCTGTCGGGACAGCTTGCGCTTTACAGGCGTCTTGAGACGGTCGCCCATAATGTCGCAAACGCGTCGACAGCCGGTTTTCGTTCCGAGGAAGTCAAATTCGAAACCGTTATTTCCCGCGTGTCGCCAAATCCGGTTTCATTCTCCTCGCCAGGCGATACCTATCTTTCCCGGCGGACTGGCGAGATCGTCCGTACGGATAATCCATTCGATGTGGCCGTCCAACCCGAACCCTCCCATGGCAAGGATGTTGCGGGCCAACAGGTTTACACCCGTGACGGGCGCATGATGATGACCCCGAATGGCGATCTGCAGACTCTGAACGGTCATGGCGTGCTCGATGTGGGCGGCGCTCCGCTGGTGCTTAATCCCAATGGTGCTGCGCCGCAGATCAGCCGCGATGGCGCGATCTTTCAGGATGGGCAGCGGGTTGGCGCGATTGGTCTTTTTCAAATTGAGGAAGGCGCAAAGCTGACGCGTGCGGAGAATTCCGGCGTCATTCCGGACCGGCCGGCGATTCACGCCCTCGTTTTTGCCGTGACCGGAGTTATGCAGGGCTT
>CAZMAC010000071.1:0-10468 GCA_964564085.1 uncultured Hyphomicrobiaceae bacterium | reverse complement strand
AGATGGCTACGGATACCGTTTCACAAATACCCGGTTTAGGCTGTTTTGCTATTGCTTGGATCTGCTTTATGACCCTCGCCTATGCGTGGGTCGCATACCGCCTTGGCGTTACTATCGAAGATCTCGTCTCGCATTCCGATCCGCGCTGGAATGACAAGCTTTATTGGGCGCTTCCAACCCTGATCGGCCTATGCATATTCTCAACATAATAGGCCTCGGTTTGCTCCTGACACGACGCAAAATCGGCTTCTATCTGTTCTTAATCGCGACGATCGCCGCAGTCGCCATCAATCTGTATCTTGGCGTTCCTCCAACCACGATGCTCATCAGTCTAATCGGCTTGAGTGTTTTGGGCGCTATCATTTACGTGAAATGGGACGTTTTGAAATGAACGCGGGTTCGGGCGCGGTCAATCGGCCGGGATAATGGCTCGCCGTGACATGGCGACTTTCCCTGCCGTGAAGAACGCCCATCACATTCACGTCTGGTCGATCACGCAGGAGCGGCCGATGATGACCCTTCACATCCGGGTAAGCCGGGCACAAAAGCCCGAGCACGTTGTCGCGGATGTCAAAGAGCGTCTCAAAGAGCACTTCGGCATTGCTCACGCCACGGTTGAAGTGGAGTTTGATGCTTGTGCGGATAATGAGATTTCGGAGCATAGTCAGGAGACGGTAGGGGCATAAGCACTAGCGCAACGCGCGTCCAAATGGACGCGGACAGTTGCGCTAAGCTACTGAAATATATCAACTTTTCTACGTTTAATCGATCCCGATTAAACGCGGGTTGATCTAGAGCCTAATCCGCTCCGATTGAATCGGAGCTTCGGCTCTAACCTTATGTTTTATCGCGCTTTCCGAGCGGCGAACCGGTATCCACTTCGCCTGAAAGCGCTCTAATGTAACAATCAGCCCAAAAATATTTGGACCGGCTTTGCCAATTGATTTCAATATCATCTCAAGAGGTATTTTGCGATTATTCTAAAAGTTTAATAATTGTTCTGATTTTATCCCGAATAATCAGAGACTATAAGAAAATAATATCGATTTTAATCAAAAACAGGTATTTTATCTAAATCATCAGGACTATTTGAAACCCCTTACTCTTGCAAAAGGTTTTTACAATAGACTTGAATCTCTTACCCTGATTTTTAATTGAAACATGTCAGATTGAAATAATTATCAAAAATTTCGAATAAAAATATTTCAACCCCCTTTCTTGATAAATTCTACGGAAACACTTTTACAAGATTTAATCAATATATCATCTATGTTTCTCTTATCTTTTTTGCGACGCAACAAATCGTAGTCAATTCTGTTCATGAATAGAACGCCTGGTAATTACTGATCTTTTTTACCTGATTATTAATTGTGCAAAATCGAAGGCTATTGCATCGCACAAAATCCTGATTGATACTCGTATGGGAGATTACGCAGCGACGCCGGGAGAGCGAATGCTATGAACTATCACACCTACGAGCTGGCTCACACCATGGTCATGCCGATGCGCTGGGGCGCTCACGGCCTCAAGATGCAGCTCGAGTCGCCGCTCAATCCCTTCCGGAATTATCTATTGCCACGAATGATTGCGGCGAGCTGCGAAGTTTTTGAGAATGTCACGCGCCGCTATGGCAAGCCGGAATGGGGGATCACGGAAACGAAAATTTTCGGGATGCCCGTTCCCGTCAAGGAAGACGTCGCGGTCAAGAAGCCGTTTTGCAATCTGATCCATTTCCGCCGCGACAAGGCGGTGACAGGAGCCCGCTCCGATCCGCGCGTCCTGATCGTCGCGCCTTTATCTGGCCACTACGCCACGCTGCTTCGCGGCACGGTCGAGACCATGCTGCCCGAACATGACGTGTACATCACCGATTGGGTCGATGCGCGCGATGTTCCAGCCAGCGAGGGCCCATTCGATCTCGACGATTTCATCGATTACGTCATCAGCTTCATACAATATCTTGGACCGGACACCCATGCGATTGCCGTATGCCAGCCAGCCGTTCCCGTTCTTGCATCCGCCGCGGTCATGGCCTCGTGCAATGATCCGGTGCAGCCCGCCTCGATCACGCTGATGGGCGGACCGATCGACACACGGCGCAATGAAACCGCCGTCAACAAGCTCGCAAAGGCCCGGTCGATCCACTGGTTTGAGCAAAATGTGATTTCTCGTGTCCCCTTCCCGAATGCAGGCTTCATGCGCCGGGTCTATCCAGGATTCATACAGCTAACGGGCTTTATGCAGATGAATCTCGAACGGCACGTTACGGCCCATAACGATCTCTTTCAAAATCTGGTCAAGGGCGACTGCGACAGCGTTGAGCAGCACCAGAATTTTTACGAGGAATATCTGGCCGTCATGGATCTGCCGGCCGACTTTTATCTGCAGACCGTCGAGACAGTCTTTCAGAAACACGCTCTGCCGGACGGCAAAATGATGCATCGCGGCGAGCCGGTTGATTGCAGCGCCATCGAAAATACCGCGCTGATGACGGTCGAGGGCGAACGCGACGATATTTGCGGTCTTGGCCAGACGGAAGCAGCGCACGATCTTTGCCCCAATATTCCGATTGATGAAAAATATCATTATGTGCAACCAGGCGTCGGCCATTATGGCGTGTTCAACGGCACGCGCTGGCGGACGGAGATCCAGCCCCGTATCCGCGAGTTCATCCGGACAATTCAGTTCAAGAGAGCCACAGGTAACCAGTCGGTTATGGGGCTGCCCTATCGCAGCTTGAGCCAGGATCGGGAGGCGGTCATCGAATATTCGGCAGCCGAATAGCGTCCGTCATCACAACTTTTTTCCTCGACAATCCCGCGCTCTTTGTCGCCTTATATTTCTGTTAGCCATTCCCGAATGTGAGGGGTACTTGCGCTGAAACGCGAAGGATCAAGCGTAAATCTTAAATTTTTGAGGGCGGAGCGTAGCCGGGCGCGTGTGACGGAAACGGCCCGCTCCCAAGCAAGGCTTACATGAGATCTCGACCTTTTATCTTCTCCTTAGGCGCACTCCTGATCGTCTCCGGTAATGCGGCGGCGCAGGACCCGGAGAATCTGCCCTATTTCAATCGCAGCGACGCCCAAGCCGCAATTAACCGCGCACTCTCCACCCTGCCAAAACTCAAATGCGGCAAGGAGCCATGCGCGCCGGCAACAACGGAGGAGTTCGTAACGCCGCCGGTCGAACTCGGCGAGGCCCGCGAAGCGCTGATCGTCGGAGCCATCTCGGCGCGCCTTCAATGGTGCGGCCTGGATTGGAAGAAACGTTCCTACCCGGTCCTGATGCAGCAATATCAGCAGAAAGGCATCCACGACACGCGCACGCTCGCCATTCTCAGCCTCATCCATAGAGAGCAATTCGGTAAGGACTATTCGAGCCTGCAAGCGCTGAAGACATGCAATGACGAGCTGCGGGCAAGCCTCGACAAACAAAATCCAGTGATCGAATTCCCGCCCTGGCAACGCACCGTCAATAATGCTCTGCTCGATAAATCCGTTGAGACGATGCTTCAGCGGGTCCTGTCGGAGATCCACAAATCCCGTTGCGGTCCAGGCCTTTGCGTAGCAGCAAGCGATGAGGAGAAAGCAAACCCGCCGGTTACCATTAAGCAGGCCCGGAGCGCCATGAAGGTCGGCATTCTCTCTGGCGTGGCTGAATTTTGCGGTCTGGATTGGAAAAAGCGGATCTTCTTCCCCTTCATGGCCGTTCACCGCAGCCGGTTGAAAATGTCGACACGTCAGCTCACAATCGTCAGCATGCTGCACGGGACGATGCAGGGCTTCATGGTGCAAAGCTATCAAAAGCATGAGGAACCATGTACCGACAAGTTGCGGAACAGCCTTGAGAGGCATCTGTCGCGCGGTTAGCGTCCAAAGACAGGCTGAGCGCAAAGCCTTGTTTGCTAGAGCAATTTCCGCTCAAGTGGACACCGGTTGAGCGCAAGAAATTGCGAAAAAACAAACAATGAGAGCCGACGATCCGATTCAATCGGATCGGAAAAGGCTCTAGCTGAATAACCGTAAACTGATGAGTGAGGGTTGACAAGCCAAGTGAGCGCCAATGGCTCTTCATTTTGACGAAAGCGAATATTCGGCCCGCATAGGCAAGGTGCAGCGCGCATTGGAGCAATCCAAGCTCGACGGCCTGCTGATGTTTCAGCAAGAGAGCATGTACTATCTGACGGGCTACGACACGTTTGGCTTTTGCTTCTTTCAATGTCTTTATCTGGGTGCGGATGGACGGCTGGCCTTGCTCACGCGATCTGCGGATCTGCGGCAAGCCCAGCATACGTCGATCATTGACGACATTCGTATCTGGACTGATGCGCAAGGCGCGCGCCCTGCCGATCAGCTCCGCGACATGTTGCAAAACCTGGGTGCGGCAGGAAAGCGGCTTGGCATCGAAACGCAGAGCTACGGGCTTACTCATGCAAACGGTAAGGCGGTCGATGACGCGCTCGACGGGTTTTGCACGCTGGTCGAGGCGAACGGGCTGGTCGACCGTATTCGGGCGGTCAAATCACCGGCAGAACTCGGATTTGTCCGGCGCGCGGCGGAGCTGACAAATGCCGCTTTGGAGGCCGGTCTGACGGAAACACATAGCGGCGCGGATGAGGGCCGCATTCTCGCAGCCTTACAAGGTACGATTTTTTCCGGAGGCGGGGATTACCCCGCCAATGAATTCATTATCGGCTCCGGGCCGGACGCGCTTTTATGCCGCTATAAGGCCGGACGGCGCGTGCTCGATGAAAACGATCAGCTGACGCTCGAATTCGCTGGCGCTTACCGGCACTACCACGCGGCACTGATGCATACGGTCGTCACGGGGAAGCCGCGTGAACGCCATGAACCGATGTTCGCCGCATGCCTCGCAGCGATTACGGCTTGCGAAGAGGCGATGCGTCCGGGCCAAACGGCGGGCGATGTTTTCGCCGCGCATGCCCGGACCATGGATGTGCATGGCATGAGCGCCCATAAGCTGAATGCCTGCGGTTATAGTCTGGGCGCGAAATTTACCCCGAGCTGGATGGACCCGCCCATGTTCTATGCCGGCAATGACTGGCCGCTTGAGGCAGGCATGGTAATGTTCGCGCATATGATCCTGATGGACTCCGAGACCGAAACGGCGATGTGCTTGGGGCGAACATCGATCATCACCGAGAGCGGCCCCGAGCCGCTGTCGCCGCTGCCCGCTGAGCCTATCCGCCGCTGAGGCGTTTCGGAATAAGGGATCACTCCGGTATAACTGTGAGATCAGCGAGATACAGGAATGGAAGGATCACGATGATTTTAGGTCGATCCCGTCAAAAATCTTCGTGATCCAATGGACCGCCTGTGATGTTTCCCTTTATAAACGATGCAGTCTTTTCAACTTTATGCCTCGCTATATCAGTTCCAAATGGAGGGAGTTCCGAATGAAACGCACAATTTTTATAATTTGCGCCGGTGTTTATTTGTCTCTTATGTCCTACGCCCAGGCGGCAGATGGCCTTGTTGCTGTGAAAAGCCCGCATAAGGTCGATGAAACCGTGGCCCGCCTTGAAGCGATCCTGAAAGAAAAGGGCATGACGATCTTCGCCAAGGTCAATCACGCGGCAGGCGCGAAGAAGGTCGGCAAGAGTTTGCGCCCGACCCAGCTCGTGATTTTTGGCAATCCGAAAGGCGGAACGCCCTTCATGGAATGCGCCCAATCGGTCGGGATCGACCTACCGCTCAAGGCGCTGGTCTGGGAAGATGAAGGCGGTCAGGTCTGGCTCGGCTATAACGATCCGGCCTACATCGCCGCGCGTCACGAAGTTCCCGACTGTGCGGTTGCCGGCAAGATCAAAGGCGCTTTGGAGAATTTCGCTAAGGCAGCGACGGCAAAATAACCGCTACTTGTATGCGTTTCACCGGGAATTTCTGGACATCGATCAAATATAATTGCCCGTCCCAACATGGCGTTGGGATGGGCAAATTTTTGAGCTGATCTGAGCGTTTAATAAACGACCTGGAATTCTGCGCGGACACCCCATCCATCATCGCGATTTTCGTTGAAGGTGTAGAAGGACTCCAGCGTCACGAGATAATACTGGCTGATGGCCTGCTGAAGCTGAGCGCCAAAGCCGAGACTGTCGAAGGCTTCCGGGCTGCCGCTAATGTCAGCCCGTCCGGCCATTTCCAGGATCAAATTCCGCCGGCCATTATCCCAGAATGCCTGATAGCCGATCGCACCGCCAACCGTATCGTCGCGAAGGAACGGATCGATCTCGGCGCCAAATGTGCCCAGACTCGGAGACGCAAAGAGGATGCCGGTATTGCCGAGCGGGCCGCCGACGACATCTTCGCGGCCGGCCTGCGTGTAGTTGCCAAAGTTCAGGAACGAATTGAAATAGACGATATCGTTCGAGCCCGGAACGTTTTGCGAAAGCTCCGCCGTTAGCAGCGTGCCGTTACCCGCCACGCCCTCAATCTCTTCTTCAAGCGCGAATGAACTGTTGATACGGAAAGCCGTGGCGACGGCGCTGCCCCAGATCGGTATGCGCTGGATGGCGGCAAAACCGACATTCAAACTGTCCGACACATCGTCGCTATCATCATCATTGACGTAGATCGCGTCGAGATTGAACGTGCTTGTCTGTGAATCTGCGGCCGCAAACGCACCGAACAGCCGGGAATTGTTGTCGCCATCGATATTTATCGCGCGCGCAGCCGCATCGCCGCGATCGACGCGGTTCCAGCCGTAAAGCATCGAAACGCGGAAATTGGAAAGCCCCTCAAAGGGAATATTATTCCGGATCACGCCGACAGCATCGATCGTGTCGTTAATGATGATGCCTTCCTGGAAGGTGATTGGCTGCCGCCCGACCGTGAAGCCCCAGTCAATCGGTTTAACGCCGGTCTGGTCAAGGTTCGGGAAAAGACTGCCGAAATCGCCTTCGAAGAAAAATGTTTCAATGCCAAGGCGTATATTTTTGTTAAAGCCTTCATCCTCGCCGGAGAAGGTGAAGCGCGTAAATTCATCCGGGCGGTTAAAGTCGAACGGACGCAATCCGAGAAGAATTTTCTCCGTACCCGTCAGCTGCAGATTGACGTAGATGTCAGTCCGGTTTGCGATTTCAGTCTCGCGCTCAGCTCCCGTGAAGCCCGCATCGAATGTCTGAAAAGCGGTCCGGCTAATAGCGTAAGCCCAAAGCCGAGGCTGCCAAACCGCGCCCGTAAACGGTACTTCAAAACCGGCGCTCAAATTCCCTGTATCGAGAAAGCCGTCCCCGGCCTCCACGGCGAGTTCTGGACGGGTCGGAAGCGTTTTTTTGCCATGTCCGGCTTTCTCAGTCCGGAACGGCACATATTCGTCTTTCAGAGATTTGACGGGAACCTTGTCACCCAGCGGAAAAATCCCGTCATACCATTTGTCGGATTTCTTGGTTGATTTCGCTGATGTTTCGTACAGCTTATCTGATTTCTCGCCCGCAACCGCGCCGGAAATCTGAGCGACCGACAAAGCACACGCCGCCGCAAAGAGTATGGGTATAGCTCGCCGGTTTACTCGCCCGTTCGTGTCACTCATTGCTAGATTTTCCCCTCCGCCCAACGCAGCGCTCTAGCTTTTTTGTATTTAGACCGCTTATTTGCGGCTCGTTCTTTTTGCGCGCCGCCTGTCAGAAACGGTGCGTTGTTCCCGTTGATTTAGCCGCGGTCAGGCTCCCCGTTCCGCGATATTGCGTTCTTTCGTTTGGAATGGACGTTGAAGATTACTTCTCTGTCCCAAAGCACTTCGGCGCCGGCGATCAATGCGTCACCGATCTGGCGCGGCGTCATGTAGTAATCGAAGCCGACATCCTGCATCGCCGCGATCAGATTGATCGGAACCGCCTGAGCGATCAGCTTGATCTTTGCCTTGTACGGCCCCTTGCCGGTCAGGGCGCCGCTATCAACCTTGTAGGAGGCCCAGCGATGGCCATTCGGCTCGATGCCCTTTTTGTGGTTGCGCTCGGTCGGCGGTTCCCCGGTAAAGACGAGCGAAGTCGCCGATGGAAGAACGCGCGGAAGAGCGAAACTTGGATAGGGAATGGGAATGACCTGGGACAGCTCACCGCCGCGTCCGTTCTGCACCACGAAGATGCTCTGCAGGCTGAAGAGATAAGGGTCGATGTCAACTTCGCCGGCATGGACATAAGAGGAGTGACTGTCTCTGACATCACCATTGGGATCACGGTCGCCGGACTTGAAGACCACCTTGCCGTCGGCATCCGTTACCGTCACCTGCAACCAGATCAGCCGTTCGCCCGTAAAGCCCGTCGGGACATTATGACCGTCCGTCAGATTTTCGACCTTTACCTTGAATGCAAGCCCGTCCGCACTTGCGCGTTCCGTCACAATCTTGCCGATCCCGAAGCCATTGCGCAAAACCTCAAGCCGTTTCTGCCGGGCGAATTTGAGGAGTTCGAACTGCTTGTTGAGGATCTGCCGGGCATCGTAGCGGTCATCCACGGATAGCCAGGGTTTCGGGAATTCGTAACCCGGTGGCACGTTCTTTTCGAACTCATCCGTGCCCCAGCCTGCCTTATGGTCGAATTTCAACCACTCACGCTGCGTCTTGAAGGCTGCAGCTTCCTGATTATGCGGAAAGATACCCGGATGAACGATGGGATAATCGGGGCCGGAGAACAGATGGCTCGTCAGTTTTCTTGGTTTTGTCTGCTGATCGCCAACAATAGCCGCCGGTCCATGATCATAGCCAGACTCCTTGCCCTGGATCTTGCCCATATGGCAGTCGTGGCAGGTGGTGCCTCTGGCAGCAGCGGGTGAGAGGCGATACTCGCTGAAAGCTTCCTCAAGACGGAAACCGTTGAACAAAGTCACGTCATGACAGGAGCCGCAGAAGGTCGAGGTCGAAATCGGGCTGAACAGCTTCGCCTCTGAGTGCAGCTTGCGGCCCGGCTCGTTGGGGTCGGTCACGACACGGAATTTTTCCGGCTTGGCCAGCGTGTCCTTAACACCGTCATTCCCTTTCGGCCCGAAAACAGCATCGGTCACACCGCCCTCGACAAGCGCCAGACGTCCGCTGGCTTTGTTGTAAGCGCGGTCGATGCGGTGACAGACGACGCATGTAATGCCTTCGCGTGATGTCGGGTGGCGGTCCAGATTTGACATGAACTGGCTTTCGCCGAGATTTGCGCCTACGGGGCTGTGACAACGCAGACAGAAATCGCCGTTCGATCCATTGGCAAGTTCATTGATCTTATTGCTCAGTGACAAATAGATCGGACTGATCTGCGCGTAAGCGTGCTGCGAGACCGACCATTCCATGTAATGTTTCGGATGGCAGACGCCGCAGGTATTGGCGGACGGATATTTGTCTTCAATAAACAGATTGACGTGGTCCAGAGCCGCCGTGGTCTGGCTCGTGTCTTTGCCGCCATCGGGGGTTTTGGCATCGCTTGCGGATTTACCGGATTTCTTTTGCGCTTTCCCGGCTTCCTGAAGACGACGTTTGAGAGCTTGCAGCTCTTCCTTTGTCGGAAACAGCAGATCGTCGGTTTGATCGCCCGCTTTGCCCTGAGCCAGCAAATCCCCGCCAAATTGCTCGGTCGCCTCGGTCTGGCCACGCGGCGTATCCTTTGCAGCCGTGACCGGCTCAGCGGGGGCTGGCTTGGCGGGAGCTGTCCCAGCACGCTTAACGGGAAGTTCAACGGTCTCCGACTGAGTTGACCATTGTGCCGCAGCGGTTTCGTTTTTTGGCGTCGGCAAACGGCCGGATTTCTCAACCTTATTGGACTTAACCGAATGACCTGCTTCACCCGGCATCTGCAAGCGATCGCCCTTATTATCGGCCAGGCGCAAATTCGGCTTCGTCGTAGCAGCATCGTTTTCGATACGGAAAGCCGGGAACGGGCCGGAAGCACCGAAGCCATTCAGATCGAGGGTTTGACTTTCGCGAGATGGAGATGCCGGAGAGAAGACGTCCGGGGGCGATTCAGCTTTGCTTGACGAAAATTGCATGAACATGACGCCAGCGACAGCACATATCAAAAAAGATTTGCACATTTTATTCATTAATGACGCGCCTCCCCCGAAGAGCGTTTAAAAGCAAATTTGCCGCTAAATTCTTCGCAAATCTGCGCGAGCGTCACCGGAGGGCGACAAAGCGACACAATAATTTGTAAAATAAGTAGTAAGAGGGGAAAGGGGCATCACAAGGCCGCATTCGCAGCGAAAAAATGACAAAACCGAGACGAAAAATGGCAACTATGAGGTATAAATTTATATAAAATTTTATTTAGACAAATTTTTCCGTTGTTTTACAATAGGTTGGTAAGCGCGCATCCTTGCATTTGGAAGAATAAATGACACTTTTTCGCCTTAGAATATGGTAAAAATTTTTTAACTAACATCCGCATTCATATTTGTGACATCATGATATTGCCTCAAGCGAGCCTGGAAGCCGCCTAGTGATTGCCTCATAAATGGGGTATCTTTCAGCC
>CAZMAC010000070.1:0-10645 GCA_964564085.1 uncultured Hyphomicrobiaceae bacterium | reverse complement strand
ACCAGCGAGCGCAGAAAGCGTTCGACATGGTGCAAGGCGTCATTGCCTGCGGCGGCTCCGAGAGCAGCAAAATCCGCCAAATCGTTGCCCGCGGTGAAGATGTCGCCTTCGGCGCTAAAGAGTATCGCACGAACACTGTCCTGTTTTTCCGCGGCCTGCATTGCATCAGCGATCACGCCATACATGGCCATCGTCAGCGCATTTTTCTTTGCCGGGCGGTTTAGCCGGATCTCCAACAGCGCATCCTGTTGTCTGACCGAAATCTCCTCGCTCAATATCGCCTCCCTGAAGCTTATCCTTGCCGGTCGAAACGCTAAAAAGCATTTGCGGCTAACGGAGCGGTTCCATGATACATGACGGTGTAGCATGATCGTTCCTGAGCAGGACGATAAAACGATTTTGATCAAGTGCGGCCTTGGAAACAGCAGAGCGGATGCTAAGCAAAGCATGAAAGAACGTTTATGGGATTTCTGGATCGACCGGGGCGGGACGTTCACCGATATCGTCGGACGCGCGCCTGACGGAAGATTGCTTTCGGCCAAAATGCTCTCCGAAAATATGACCGCCTATAGCGATGCCGCTGTGTACGGCATTCGTAAGATGCTTGGCCTCAAAGCGGACGAGCTGCTTCCCGAAAACGCGATCGGCGAAGTGCGCATGGGCACAACGGTTGCCACGAATGCACTTCTGGAACGCAAGGGTGAGCCGACGGCGCTGATTACGACCAAAGGCTTTCGCGATGCGCTGCGCATCGGCTATCAAGCCCGCCCCGATATTTTTGCCAAGAAGATCGTATAGCCGGATCTGCTCTATACCGGCGTTCTGGAAATTGATGATCGCATATTGGCCGATGGAACGATTGAGCCCGCGCTTGACGCCGACGAGGCACGCCATTTGCTTGAGGCAATAAGATCGGAGGGTTTCAATTCACTCGCCATCGTCTTCATGCACGCCCATCGCTATCCGCAACATGAAGCGGCCGTCGCAGAGATTGCGCGAGGCATGTCTTTCGCGCAAGTGTCCGTGAGCCATGAGATCAGCCCGCTCGTCAAATTCGTCGCGCGGGGCGATACCACCGTCATCGATGCCTATCTTTCGCCGATCCTGAGCCGATACATCTCAAAGATCGAAGACGAACTGGATCTGGAGCGCACGGGCGCGCGCGTGAAATTCATGATGTCTTCCGGCGGTCTCACAGCCGCCAAGCTGTTTCAGGGAAAGGACGCCATTCTGTCAGGCCCGGCGGGCGGCGTCGTTGCCATGGCGGCGACGGGCGCCGCTGCCGGTTTTGAAAAAGTCATCGGCTTCGATATGGGCGGGACCTCAACGGATGTCACCCATTTCGACGGCACATTCGAGCGAACGTTAGAGTCAGAGATTGCCGGCGTGCGGATGCAAGCGCCAATGATGCTGATCCATACGGTGGCGGCCGGGGGCGGATCGATCCTTCATTTCGACGGCGCGCGTTTCCGGGTTGGGCCTGACTCGGCCGGCGCCAATCCTGGGCCTGCCTGCTATAGGCAGGGCGGTCCCCTGACAGTAACCGACGCCAATCTGATGGTTGGAAAACTGATCGCCGATTATTTCCCGGCGATCTTCGGCCCCGACCAGGATCAGCCACTCGATACGGCGGTCGTCGCGGAGAAATTCGAAAAGCTCGCCGCGCGAATTGGAGACGGCCGCAAGCCGGAAGACGTTGCGGACGGCTTCCTGAAGATCGCCATCGCCAATATGACCGAGGCGAAAAAGAAAAATTCAGTACAGCGCGGATACGACATCACGAAATATGCGCTCAATGCCTTTGGCGGGGCAAGCGGACAACATGCCTGTCTTGTCGCCGATGCGCTGTCCATCAAGAAAGTTCTTATTCATCCGCTTTCAGGCTTGCTTTCGGCCTATGGCATGGGGTTGGCGGATACGCGTGCGGTCCGGCAAAAAGTGCTCGAAGCGCCTCTTGACGAGAGCGTGCCCGGCAAAATAGCAAGCCTTACATCCGAAATCGGCGAAGAGGCCCTGGCTGAGGTCCGCAGCCAGCACTTTCCCGGGGCGTCGCTAAAGACCCACGTCACTGCCCATATCCGCTATGCCGGGACGGATACCACACTCGATATACCCGTTTTTGCAGGCCAAGCAGACACGCCGATCAGTGAGTCGGCAAAAAGCATCAGTATTGTTGACATTCAAGAGGCTTTCGAGCATGCCCACCGCTCCCGCTTTGGCTTTATTGACGAGACTAAAGATCTCATTGTCGAAACCGTTTCAGTCGAGATTGTAGGCGGCAGTGAGAAGCATGCAGAACTCGAATTACCGCTCAGCGACGAAGTGCTGCCAGCGCCGATCGGACAAAGTTGGTTTTTTTCCGACGATTCCTGGCGGGATGCAGCAATCTATAGACGCGACCAGCTTCAAGCCGGCCATCGGATCGATGGACCTGCGCTGATCATAGAGGATCACCAGACGGTCGCGATTGAAGATGGCTGGCGCGCCGAGCTGACCTCGCGCGATCATTTTGTGCTTGAGCGGTATAGGGCGCTTCCGCAACAAAAAGCCGTGGGCACCGAAGCCGATCCGGTCATGCTCGAGATTTTCAACAATCTGTTCATGTCGATTGCCGAGCAGATGGGCGTGACGCTGCAAAACACAGCCTATTCCGTCAATATCAAGGAACGGCTCGATTTCTCCTGCGCCGTCTTCTACAAAGATGGCGCGCTGGTCGCGAACGCACCGCATATGCCGGTGCATCTTGGCTCGATGGACCGGTCTGTCGAAAGCATTATTCGCAATAATCCTACCCCTCGCCCAGGCGACGTTTTCGCGATAAACGCCCCCTATAATGGCGGCACGCATCTTCCCGATATCACCGTCTGTACGCCCGTCTTCGATCAGAGCGGAAACGCGCTCTTATTCTGGGTTGCCTCGCGCGGCCATCATGCCGATGTCGGGGGCGTTGCGCCGGGCTCGATGTCGCCGCTGGCCCGCAGGATCGAGGAAGAAGGCGTCTATATCGATAATTTCAAGCTCGTGGATCAGGGCGCATTCCGCGAGGACGCACTGATCAATCTTCTGACAAATGCGGCATATCCGGTGCGCAACGCCATTCAGAATCTGAACGATCTGAAGGCGCAGATCGCCGCCAATGAAAAGGGCGTTGCCGAGCTAAGCCGGATGGTTGACCAGTTCGGGCTGAAAGTGGTCCGGGCCTATATGGGACATGTTCAGGACAATGCCGCAGAAAGCGTCCGGCGCGTTCTCGATAAACTCCCGGAAGAAGCCGTGTTCCATTACGAGATGGACCAGGGCTGCGTGATCAAAGTTCGCATTACGGTCGATGCTGAGAAACGCGAAGCGCTTGTCGATTTCACCAGAACCTCTCCTCAGCGCGATGACAATTTCAATGCGCCGGCACCAGTTGCGCGCGCAGCGGTGCTATATGTCTTCCGGGTGATGGTCGAAGATCGTATCCCCATGAATGCGGGATGTCTGCGTCCTATACACATCATCATTCCCGAGGGCTCGATGCTGTCGCCGAAATGGCCTGCCGCGGTCGTTGCAGGAAATGTTGAGACCTCCCAGGCGATTACGAATTGCCTGTTTGGAGCTCTCGGCGCACTGTCCGCTGCTCAAGGCACCATGAACAATCTCAATTTCGGTAATGACCGCTATCAATATTACGAAACGATTTGCTCTGGCTCGCCCGCCGGTGACGGTTTCGATGGCGTGGACGCTGTCCACACACATATGACGAATTCTCGGCTGACCGATCCGGAGATTTTGGAATGGCGTTTTCCCGTCGTTCTCGAAGACTTCCACATCCGCGAAGACTCAGGTGGCAGAGGCGAATGGTGCGCGGGCGATGGCACCAGCCGCAAGATCCGATTTCTTGAGCGGATGGACTGCGCGATACTTTCCGGCCATCGCCGCATCAGACCGTTCGCATTGAAGGGCGGTGAGCCTGGGGAATTGGGTCACAATCTTGTGCAGCGGCTTGATGGGACAACGGAAGAGCTTGAAGGCGCGGATCAAACGGTTCTCGAAGCTGGCGAGACGATCACAATTATCACACCGACCGGCGGTGGCTATAGTGCCATCGAGCGCCGGAAAACCGCAAAAAATTGTTCTGAGGGATAAGTGACGCAATCCACCAAAGGCAGCGTTTTGAATGCAGTTATTTTGGTGCGCGTTTGGCCAATATGCGTTGCAAGGTTCGACGATGCATGTTCAGTCGCCGCGCCGTTTCTGAAACGTTCCTGTCACATAGCTCATAAACGCGCTGAATATGCTCCCACCGGACCCGATCGGCCGACATCGGATTTTCCGGCGGTTCCGCCTTCTGCCCGGAAGGGGCGATAAGCGCAGCAAAGATGTCGTCGGCGTCAGCTGGTTTGGCCAAATAGTCGACCGCGCCGAGCTTCACAGCTGTTACCGCGGTCGCAATATTTCCGTAGCCGGTCAGCACGATCACACGCGCTTCGGGTTTTACGGATTTAAGAAGTGCGATGACGTCGAGACCATTGCCGTCCTCCAGCCGCATATCGACGACGGCAAATGTCGGGGGACCGCTACGAATCGATGAAAGTCCGTCTTGAACCGTTTCGGCGACACGAACTTCAAATCCTCGTAATTCCATCGCGCGGCTTAAACGGTTCGCAAATGGCTTGTCATCGTCAACTATGAGCAGCGTGTTATTTGGCGGCAAAACCGCGGCACCTGCCTGATCGACCACCTTTTGTTCTCCTGCATATTCAATAGTCATTATAGGTAGCTTGGATACCTCCATAAAGCCTTAATCTAGGAACCGAGTTAGTTTATCGGTGTCGCCATCCAGGCAGCATCGTTCATGTGGCGATCCAAACTCACCTTCACGATCGCGCCAGTACCCTGCGGTTCCCGATTTTTCAAAGTCAGGGTTCCGCCAGATCGCTCGAGCAAAGTCTTTGCAATGAAATAACCTAGTCCCATACCTCCCGAGCCATTATCGCTTTCGACGTATGATGGATGCGGCCGGGTGGTTACATATGGCTCTCCCAAACGCCCCATGATATTGGGAGAAAATCCCGGTCCGTCGTCGATGATCGCGATATTTATACTATCTTTGGTCCAATCGGCGCCAATTTCAACCTTTGCTGCAGCATAATCGACGGCATTCTCGACCAGATTTGTGAGCGCATAGATCAGACCTGCATTTCGAGCAACGACAGGTTCCGGTTCTGATTGGTCGTTTCTTGCTGAAGGCGGACATAGATTGACGTGAATGTCCTTTTCGAAAATGCGAAAGGGCTCGATGACTTCTTCAATAAGATGTCCGAGCGACATCTTCGAAAATACCGCATCCGTTTCCCCGGTATTTTCCGCCAGTGCGCCAAGTATCTCCCGGCATCTCGCCGCTTGGCTTCTTAGCAGTTGGATATCATCGCGATAGGGACTGTCCTCTGAAATCTCGCGTTCGAGCTCTTTGGCAACAAGTGCGATCGTTGAGAGAGGCGTGCCCAGTGCATGGGCCGCGGCCGCAGCGAGCCCATCGAGCGCAGAAAGCTGTTGCTCGCGAGCAAGCAGCAGTTCCGTTGCCGTCAATGCGTCGGACATCAAACGGGTTTCTTGTGCTGTCCTCCAAGCGTATGTCGCCATGAAGACAATGCAGCAGACAAGCGCCGTCCACACGCCAAGCATGTAAAGGAGTGGGAGCTCCTTCGGTTCGCGAGGTTTCCACGGCAAAGGCATATGCTGCAAGACCAGGATCGATGCACAGGTGACAGCGAGCGCTCCGAGTATGACTGTGATTTTCAAAGGCTGGGTCGAAGCAGACACCGCAACCGGCACAACCATCAGCAGCGAAAACGGGTTTTGAAGACCTCCGGTTAAATAAAGCAAAGCGGAGAGCTGCAGGAGATCGAATGCAAGCATAAGCATCGCATTCGAGCTCTTCAGGCGTTTACTCGGAGGAAAGTAAAGCTGCAGGACCGTGTTTAATAGTACCGATAGGATTATAACAATCAGGCAAGCGCCCAGCGGCAAATTAAAGCCAAGACCGAAATGAACAATAAGAACGGTGAGTGTTTGACCGAATACGGCAACCCATCTCAGGCGTATCAGGGTTTGCAGCCTCAGGCGGCTTTCACCGATATCTATGCGTTCAGCTGCGACCATTTCGTGAAACAGGATAGAGAATAGAAAGCCGACTGTTTAACACAGCGGCAGAATAATTATCTTATCAGCGACATTATAGCCATTTCCATTGCCTTGCCAGCACCGCCTGCCGGGATGCCGGAGATAATCATTTCCAAGGGCTCGCACGAAGAGCTTGTCTTCAAGCAAAAGGACTTTCGATGGCATCGATAGCCGTTCAAGATCTGGTCAAGTTCTATGATGATGTAACCGCTGTAGATCGTTTAACGTTCCAGGTGGAAAGCGGATCGGTGACGGCGCTTCTCGGCGGAAATGGGGCAGGGAAAACGACAACGATTGCGATGCTGCTCGGTCTCATTTTGCCGACATCCGGTCAAGTCCGCGTCTTTGGCGTCGACATGATCCGGGACCGCTATAAGGTCATTCACCGGATGAATTTTCAAAGCCCTTACATCAACATCCCCATGCGCTTAACAGTGCGCCAGAATCTGGAAACATTCGCCAATCTATATGGCGTCGTAAATCCTCCCAAAAGGATTGCCGAGCTTTCCAGTCACCTCCGGCTACGTGAATTCCTGGACCGTCCTGCCGGAGAACTGTCTGCTGGACAGAAAACACGGGCCGCTCTGGCGAAAGCGCTAATCAACGCACCGGAATTGCTGCTTCTCGACGAACCGACCGCAAGTCTAGACCCCGATACGGCCGACTGGGTCAGGACGCAGCTCAGCGATTATTGTCGGCTTCGCGGGGCTACGATTTTGCTTGCCTCGCACAATATGAGCGAGGTTGAGCGATTGGCGGACCGGGTTCTCATGATGGAAAAAGGGAGGATCGTGGAGGATGGTTCGCCTGCCCAGCTCTTGCAGCGATTTAGCAGGAATAATTTAGAAGATGTCTTCCTTGACATTGTTCGGCGGCGCAGGACGGGCGCCGATCCTTCTGTTGAACGGACGGCATATGGCTCTCATTCGGGAAAAATGACGGATGCTGTCTGACCAAGCCCTAGACATCTCAGGCCTGCGGGCATCGGCAAGGCGTATCAATGCGATGGTCCGCCGTTACGCCTGGCTGATTCTCGGATCAACGCCGCGTGTTATTGAATTAATGTACTGGCCCTTGTTGCAAATGCTGATGTGGGGCTTTTTGCAGACGCATCTGGCGGCTTCCACATCGCTTTTTGCCAATGCAGCAGGCTTGTTGATCGGCTCCGTTCTGCTTTGGGACATCATGCTGCGGGGACAGATCGGTTTTTCCGTCTCGTTTCTGGAGGAGATGTGGTCGCGCAATCTGGGCAATATTCTCATGAGCCCGCTTCGGCCGAGCGAATATATCCTTTCGCTCGTAGCGATCAGTTTGATCAGGCTCGCGATCGGTCTCGTTCCCGTTATCGTGCTCGCCAATTTGTTCTTCGGTTTCAATCTTCTTAGTATTGGGCTTCCGCTGGGGGCATTTTTTGCCAATCTCGTCTTCGCAGGCTGGACGATTGGCCTCGTCGCAAATGGTGTTGTTATCCGCTACGGTTTAGGCGCAGAATCATTTGCATGGGTTTCGGTGTTTTTCTTTCTGCCGCTCTGCTGCGTTTATTATCCATTGTCGACGCTGCCAGATTGGCTTCAGCCGATATCAGCCGCCTTGCCGCCCACTCACGTTTTTGAAGGTCTGCGCGCCATCATTAGCGAAGGTGTTTTCTTGCCGGATCTCATGATTAAGGCGTTCGGCCTGAATCTCTTATATTTTGCAGGCGCTTATATGCTCTTTCGCCATTTTCTCCGCAAAGCGCGGATGAATGGATCTCTTATGCAGATCGGCGAATAACCTTTAAGGACCAGAAAAAAGAGGAGTAAGTCCATGCTCATACGCGTTGTTCTTATCGTAACGGTTGCATTCTCCATCGGCGTTCTGGGGGCAATCTTTCTTCGCCAGACGGATCAATCCGGCGTTGCGCAAAGCGGAAAAGCGCTCATTGGAGGACCGTTCACGCTCACGAACCAGAATGGGCAAACCGTTACGGAGAAGACGTTTCGCGGCAAATATATGCTCGTCACCTTCGGCTACACTTATTGTCCCGATATTTGCCCGGCCGAGCTGAACGTCATTTCCGCTGCGATGGAAAAAATTGGCAATAAGGCCGGTGAAATTGTTCCCATCTTCATCACGATCGATCCGAAGCGGGACACGGTCGAACAAATTGAAACTTATATGAGCAGTTTTCATCCGCAGATGGTCGGCCTGACGGGAAATGAAGAGCAGATCAAGCAGGCTGCGAGCGCCTACCGCGTATATTATCAGAAAACCGATGGCGGCCCCGGGGATGACAGCTATTTAATGGATCATTCGACCTTTATGTACCTCATGGACCCGAAAGGCGACTATGTATCTCATTTCGGATATGGAATATCGGCTGAGGACCTTGCAGCACGGATCTCAAATGCCATGAACGAAGCGGCATGAGCGGCTCAGTCATGGATGCTATGCACAATTTTTAAGAAGCAAGCCCATTTCCAAACGCCCTGTGCAAGCAAGGTAAATTCCTGCAATTTCAGGGTTTTATCAAAACAGTGCGGTACGAAGCGAGTTGCTTGCGTCGTTTTGTTTTGCAGCGCAACATATCCGCCCCCAATTTCGTTCCTACGAATGCTACCTACAGCGTGATCCACTATAATGGAGGGCGCTTGAGGTGCTCTATCATCTTTATGAATTTGCACATGCCGCGATGAACCCGGCCCGGCTGGCTGCGGGGTCAGCAAAATTTATTTTTGGCAATCCTTTTAATCCGATATCGCATACCACAATCGGTAAGGGGACGGCGGCTGCGGCTGAGCTGGTCGAGCGGACAACGCGCCGCTATGAAAAACCCTCATTTGGTATTAGCGCGACCTCTGTTGGGGGACGCAATATTACGGTTTGCGAGCAATTGGTTTGGCAAAAGCCATTTTGCCGCTTGATCAAATTCCACCGGGATCTGCCCGCCAAAGACTCAAGCAGGTCGACACGCATTTTGGTAGTCGCACCGCTCTCCGGGCATTATGCAACGCTCCTGCGCGGGACCATCGAGGGCTTACTGCCTTTCCACGAAGTCTACGTCACCGACTGGATTGATGCGCGTATGGTTCCTCAGGAGGCAGGAGAATTTGATCTCGATTGCTATGTCGACTATGTCATCGAGATGATACGGCTGTTCAAAGGCGATGTGCATGTCATGGCCGTTTGCCAGCCCTCCGTTCCGGTCTTGATGGCGATTTCTCATCTGGAGGCGATCCAGGATGATGACGTGCCCCGTAGTATGATACTTCTCGGCGGGCCCATAGATACGCGCATCAATCCAACGGCTGTGAATAAGCTGGCCGTTGAGAAAGGCATCGATTGGTTTCATCAACACGTGATAACGACCGTCCCCTGGCCTTATCCTGGTCATAGGCGGCGCGTCTATCCCGGATTTGTTCAATTGAGCGGTTTCATCTCAATGAATATGGACCGGCACGTTAATGCACATAAAGATCTCTTTTTTAATCTTGTCAGAGGTGATGGGGACTCGGCTGAGAAACATCGTGAGTTCTACGACGAATATCTCGCGGTTATGGACCTTACCGCTGAATTTTATCTTCAGACGGTCGAAGATGTTTTTATCGATCATTTGCTGCCAAAGGGCGAAATGCTCTATCGCGGGCAGCTTATCGATCCGGGCGCTATCCGGCGCGTAGCACTGATGACGGTCGAGGGTGAAAAGGATGATATTACGGGTGTGGGCCAGTGCCATGCGGCTCACCGGCTTTGCCGCAATTTGCCAAAATCCATGAAGAAGCATTATCTTCAGCCCGAAGCCGGACATTATGGCATATTTAATGGCTCGCGTTTCCGCCGCGATATTGTGCCTGCAATAACTGCTTTCACGAAACAAAATGACTTCCGCGCGGATAATCTCTTGCAACGCTTTATAAGGCGGCTAACCAGCGCAAGGCGGATCGACCTCGTATCAAGTCCGGCCCCATTGATGAATGGTAGCGCTTCGGCTTTGCCGTCTCTTCCAAGCCAAAAAGCCAATCTCCCCAAACAAATTGCTGGCTATAGCGCTCAACCACTGCTCCTGAACGGCCCCCGGAGTCAGGGTCACAAAGCAGATCCTGCTCAGATGGACAGCAGTAAAGTGTAAGAAATTGTGGCGCATGTGTAAGAAAAACCGGTTTTTCGGTTGAATTGGGTTTGAAGAGCTGTAGAGCGCGAGAGCGAAAGACTACCAAAATTGTCAAGAACCGAGCCTAATAAATCCAGCCCCGCGTAAGAGTGACAGAATTCAATCGTTTAGAGCCGAATGATTGATATGTCATGCTGGTACCGGCGTGCCTGTGCCCGTACAGGGCTGCGGCAATCAATGACGAACTCATTGGAAACAATGATGTTTTCGGTCTGATTGCTAAAGGCCGGCTACCGCGCGGGCTGTTGATTAAAGCTTCTTTTGCGGTATATCCAAATATGCGCTCCAGTAATAGGCCTGCGGCGGAGCAAACTCGGCTTGAAAATTACT
>CAZMAC010000069.1:6323-10674 GCA_964564085.1 uncultured Hyphomicrobiaceae bacterium | reverse complement strand
CCCGGCGGTTCTACGCTCCCTGAAAAATTTTAACGTCCGCCCTCAAGATAAGCCGACTTAACGTCTTCACGCGCCAGAAGCTCACGGCCCGTCCCCGACATGGTGATCCGTCCATTGACCATAACATAGCCGCGATGCGCGAGTTTGAGCGCATGATACGCGTTCTGCTCCACAAGAAAAACCGTTAATCCGTGCTGATCGTTTAATTCACGGATGACACGAAAAATCTGCTGGACGATCAGCGGCGCAAGCCCGAGCGAGGGCTCATCCAGCAAGAGAAGACGCGGCCAGCTCATGAGAGCCCGGCTAATCGCAAGCATTTGCTGCTCGCCGCCCGACAGCGTGCCCCCTCTCTGGCTCCGCCTCTTCGACAGGACGGGAAACAGCTCGAACATCATCTCAAGCCGTTCATTGAATTTATCCTCCGGCACGAAAAGAGCGCCCATCTGGAGGTTTTCCATCACCGTCATACGCGGAAAAATACGCCGTCCCTCCGGGGACTGAGAAATCGAGAGCTTGGATATCTCGTGTGTCGGCATTCGTGTGATGTCGTTCCCGTCGAAAACGATCTGACCGGTTCTGGCTTGCGGATTGCCGCAAATGGTCATCATCAGCGTTGTCTTGCCCGCGCCGTTGGCGCCGATCATGGTGACGATCTCGCCGGGGGCGACATCGAGATCGACCCCGCGCAGTGCCTGGATATTGCCGTAAAAAGTATCGACACTGCGAACGCTGAGCAGAGGCGCATTCATTTGCCGACCTCCGCTTCCACCTGCTCGACCTCTTCCTCCTCAACGCCTAGATAAGCGGCGATCACAGTCGGATCGTTGCGGATGAATTCAGGCGAGCCATCGGAGATTTTGCATCCGTAATCGAGAACGACGATATGGTCGGAGATGCCCATGACGACGCCCATATCGTGCTCGATCAGCAGAATGGAGGTGCCGTGCTCCTGCTTGATCCAGACGAGAATGTCGTTGAGCTCGGCAGATTCGCGGGCATTCAGACCGGCGGCCGGTTCGTCGAGGCACAGCAGTACGGGCCGCGTACACATGCATCGGGCGATCTCCAGGCGGCGCTGATCGCCATAGGGCAGATCGCCGGCCGCGTCGTCGGCGCGTTCGATAAGCCGAAGTTTTTCGAGCCAGTAGCTGGCAAAATCGATGGCTTCGGCTTCGGCCTTCTTGAAGCTGTTAAGGCCAAGCAGCCCGGCGATGGAATAGAATGAAGCCCGTCTCAGACGGTTGTGCTGGGCGACAAGCAGGTTTTCGAGTACCGTCATGCCCGTGAAAAGCCGAATGTTCTGGAATGTGCGGGCAACGGATGCTCGCTCTGAAATGTGGTGTTCTTCCATCCGCTCCAGCAGAAACGGGTCTTCATGCTCGGGATGGTGAAGGCTGATCATGCCTTCGGTCGGCTTGTAAAAACCCGTAATACAGTTGAAGACCGTGGTTTTCCCCGCGCCATTCGGGCCGATGATCGCGGTGATTTCGCCTCGCGCTGCGCCAAAGGACAGATCGTCAACCGCGACAAGACCGCCAAAGCGCATGGTCAGATGATCGACCTGCAGGATCGGGGCATCTTGATGTGCCGCCTGCTCGCTCATCATCCGACGCCCTCTTTAACATTGGTACCGGAGATCGATTTTCGCTCCTTCAGAATAACGGTCGGCGCGCGTGAGGCGATCAATCCGCGCGGACGCCAGACCATGATGGCGACCATCGAGGCGCCGAAAATCAACATCCGGTATTCCGAAAGTTCCCTGAAAAATTCCGAACTGCCGATCAGCACGACCGCGGCAATCACGACGCCGATCTGGCTGCCAAGCCCGCCAAGCACGACGACGGCCAGGACGAGCGCAGACTCCTGGAAGACGAAGGACTCCGGACTTATGAAGCCCTGGCGCGTGGCGAAGAAGGATCCGGCAAAGCCGCCGAACATGGCTCCAATCGAGAAGGCGGTCAGCTTGGTCGTTGTGATGTTGATGCCAAGCGAGCGGCAGGCGATTTCATCTTCGCGCATCGCTTCCCAGGCCCGGCCGATGGGCAGCCGCCTGAGCCGCGTCGTGGCGAAATTGACCATGAGTGCGAGCAGCAGGATCACATAATAAAGAAAGATGATGCGATAGATCGGATCGTAGGCAAGACCGAAAAACTCATGAAATTTCGTCGCGTCACCGCCGCCGAAGCGGTCGAAGCTCAAACCGAAGAAGGTGATTTTCGGGATGCGCGAGATGCCGTCCGGCCCATTGGTCAGCGAGTACCAATTCAGCAGAACGACCCGGATGATTTCGCCGAAAGCGAGCGTCACGATGGCGAGATAATCGCCTCGCAGTCGCAAGACCGGGAAGCCCAGGATAATGCCCCAAAGCGCCGCGAACATGCCCGCAAGCGGCAGACAGACCCAGAACGACCAGCCGAATTCGGTGGCGATCAGGGCATAGGAATAAGCACCGACCGCATAAAAGGCGACATAGCCAAGGTCCAGCAGGCCGGCAAGTCCGACAACGATATTGAGCCCCCAGCCAAGCATGATGTAGGTGAGAACCTGGATGGCCGTATCCAGCGCGTAACGTTCCTGTGGTCCGGCAACAAGGATCGGCAAAATGACGGCGACGACGAGAAGCCCTGGCGCGAATTGCTGAACGAATTGATCGAGAAGTGTTTGCGGTTCGGCTTGCGGTCGTGTCCCGCTAGCTTCCCTTCGGCCTGCCAAAATGCCGCCCAAGACCCAGCGAAAAGCCATAACGGCGGCCATCACCGTGAGAATCACGAAAGCGGCAAGAAATATTAGGCTGGTCAGCTCGATGAAAGTCCGTGCGCCGTCCTGCCAGCTCGGGCTTGCAAATAACCCGGCGAAAGTCTCGGCCACAGCATTTTGCGCGTTCGGGATCAGGTAGTAGGCAGCGCCGACCAGATAGGTAAAACCGATCACGCCAATCAGTACGGTCCGGGTTTTGAGCGGCTGCTCCGCCTTGCCGTCACGCTTGCGACTTAAAATTTTGCGCCAGACGAAGAGATCGAAAACCAGCCGCAGAAGACCGATTGCGGCGGCCAGAGCGATTGCCCAGCCCATCCGGTAGTTCAGGACAATCCCGCCTTGCGCGTTCTCAGTTTTGATCCCGACGATGGCGATGAAGAGGATGAGAGCGATACAAGCGGCGATGAAGGCTTCTTTGACTGCTTCGACAAAGTCGGAAGTTTCCGCCTTGACTGCCGTATCGCTGGCAACGCCTTCCGCCATATTCAGACCTTTTCGACCTCAGGCTTACCGAGCAGGCCGGACGGGAAGAAAATCATAACAATCGCAAGGATCGAAAAGGCGGCGACGTCTTTATATTCCGTCGTGAAATAGCCGGCCCAGAAGACTTCGATCAGGCCGATGATCAGCCCGCCCAGGATCGCGCCAGGCAACGAGCCGATCCCTCCCAGAACGGCGGCTGTAAATGCCTTAATTCCGGCGATGAACCCGATGAAAAAGTCGATCACCCCATAATAAAGTAGATACATGAGACCGGCGACGGCGGCGAGTGCGGCGCCCATTACAAAAGTCAGCGAAATCACGCGGTCAACATTGACGCCAAGGAGCGCTGCCATTTTCCGGTCCTGCTCGCAAGCGCGCTGCTGGCGTCCGAGGGAGGTCTTGGCGATGATATAGTTGAAGCCGACCATCAGGACGATTGTCGTAAGAATGATCAGGATCTGAATATTGCTGAGCGTCACGGCAAAATCATTACCCGTCCCGAAAGTATAACCGCCGGTAACAACCGGTTGCAGCGGTTTCACGCGGGCATCCTGGGTCAGTTGCACAAAATTCTGTAGCGCGATCGACATGCCGATGGCCGTGATGAGCGGTGCAAGACGGAACGATTGGCGCAAAGGCCGGTATGCCACCCTTTCAAGCGCCCAGCCCCAGACCGAGATCAGCAACATACTGACGATCAAGACAAGAAGGAGCGCAATCGGCACGAAGGTTACGCCCAATGATGCGAGCAGCAGGAAGACAATCAGCGACAGAAAGGCACCGACCATGAAGATATCGCCATGGGCGAAATTGATCATGCCAATGATGCCGTAAACCATCGTGTAGCCGATGGCGATCAGACCATAGATCGATCCGAGTGTCAGCCCATTGATCAGTTGTTGTAAAAAATAGTCCATGCGGGCGGGCGGGTCCAAGGATGGTGTTGGGCTCGGGCAGAACCCGATGATCTAGTCTTAGCAAAGGCGGCAGCGTAAATACAATGGTCATATTGGATTATGACGGAATTTGTCATCGCATTGAGCCTGCGCCTCGACCTCGACGCGAAAACGGCGTTCCGATTATTCTGGAACAAGAAAAAGCCAGGTGC
>CAZMAC010000069.1:0-6313 GCA_964564085.1 uncultured Hyphomicrobiaceae bacterium | reverse complement strand
GCAAATACAATGATCATATTGGATTATGACGGAATTTGTCATCGGATTAGGCACGTGCCTGGCCTGGCTGCGCAGGCGGCGTTCCGATTATTCTGGAACAAGAAAAAGCCAGGTGCATTTCGACTTTAAGTGATTTGTTATGTCTGTCTGGCAGGGTGGCATGAAAATCCGTTTAGGCCGGGCAGCCTGTCGCTTATCCGTTACAAGCGTGATATTCTCTCGCACGATTTTGGGTCAGATGCCTAAAGCATTCCTTACAAGAAAGATACTTGACGTTTACGTTAATCAAATCTATTTAAGGTAAATGCAATTTGGGCGCTCTTAAGCTGCCAGCTATGGAGGAATACACCATGGTGGGACTCTTATTCATTCTTCTCTGCCTCGGAGCCGCCATCGCGCTTGCTCTTTGGAGAGCACCGCTTTGGGCATGGGCCGTTCTGGTAGCGATTGCTACACTGCTCATCCAGGCCGGGGTTGCTTTCGGTCCGATGGGCGGTTTTACCTTTACCAAGCTCTTGGGATGGCTTCCGGCGATTGCCCTCGGGGTGCTCGCCTACAGGCCGATTCGTCAGAAAGTCGTGACACGGCCAGCCTTTGGCATTGTGAAGAAAATTCTGCCTCCCGTCTCCCCGACCGAGCGTGAAGCGCTTGAAGCGGGAACGCTCGGCTTCGATGCCGAGCTGTTTGGCGGTGAGCCGGATTGGGAGAAGCTTCGATCAGTTCAGCCAATGACTTTGACGGATGACGAGCGCCAGTTCCTCGACGGCACGACCGAAGAACTTTGCCGTATGACCGACGACTGGCAAATCCGCGAAGAGAACCGGGAAATTCCGGAAAATCTTTGGACCTTCATCAAGGATAAGGGCTTCCTTGGAATGCTGATTTCCAAGGAGCATGGCGGACTTGGGTTTTCCGCGCAGGCTCAGTCGCTCATTCTTGGCAAGATCGCCTCGCGCTCACCGGACGTAGCTGTTGCCGTCATGGTGCCGAACTCACTCGGCCCAGGTGAGCTGATCGAGAAATTCGGCACGGACGACCAGAAAGACCATTATCTGCCTCGCCTGGCCAAGGGACAGGAAGTGCCGTGCTTTGCTTTAACTGGGCCTTATGCCGGCTCCGACGCCGCTTCGATGCGCGATATCGGAACTGTCACTAAAGGCAATCATAACGGCCAGGACGTGATCGGTATCAAGCTGAACTGGGACAAGCGCTACATCACGCTTGCGCCGAATGCGACACTTCTCGGCCTCGCTTTCCAGCTTTTCGATCCCGAAAATCTGCTCGGCAAGGGCGAGGATCTGGGCATTACGCTGGCGCTCGTTCCGACGGATCATCAAGGCGTGCAGATTGGGCGGCGGCATCTACCCTGCGGCAACGCTTTCCCGAATGGACCGACCTGGGGCGAGAACGTCTTTATCCCGACCGATTGGATCATCGGCGGTCCTGAGCGGGCCGGACAGGGCTGGCGCATGCTGATGAGCTGTCTCGCGGCTGGCCGTGCGATTTCGCTTCCAGCCTCCGGTACGGCGGCGGCAAAAAGCATGCTGCGCTCAACGTCGGCTTATGCGCGCATCCGCTCGCAGTTCAATATCCCAATTGGCAAGATGGAAGGGATCGAAGAACCGCTCGCCCGCCTCGTCGAAACAGCCTATCTGCTGGAGTCGGCCCGTGCGGTCACGGCGTCTATGGTCTCCGGCGGCGACAAGCCCGCCGTTATCTCGGCGCTGATGAAATATCGTTGCACCGAATGGGCGCGCCAGGCGGTCAATGATGCTATGGACATTCAGGGTGGCAAGGCGATCTGCGATGGCCCGTCCAATTTCGCGCAAGCCGCCTATCAGTCGATCCCGGTCAGCATCACCGTGGAGGGCGCCAATATTCTTACCCGCTCTTTAATGGTGATCGCCCAGGGCGCCTTGCGCAGCCATCCCTGGCTGATTAAGGAAGTCGAGGCCGTTCAGAATCCGGATGAAGAGGAGGGCTTCGAAGCGTTCGAAGAGGCTTTCGAAGGGCATGTCGGCTATGCAGTGGCCAATGTCTTCGGCTCATTCTTCCATAATGTCACCTTCGGCGCATTCGGTGTGGCTCCCAAGGTGCGTTATGCCGGGAAATGGTATCGCCAGGCCTATCGCGCTTCGCGCAGTTTTGCGCTTGTCATGGATATGTCCGTCGCGATTCTCGGTGGCGGCCTCAAGACCAAGCAGCGCATTACGGGGCGTCTGGCCGATGCCTTGTCGGACCTCTATTTCCTGTGCTGCCTGGTGAAGCGCTTTGAGGATGACGGCGAGCCGCAAGCCGACCGCGCCATTCTTGATTATTGCGCTCAGAATGCGCTGAGCCGCTTCTACGCATCGCTTGAAGGCGTGATCAGCAATTTCCCAAACCCGGCGGTTGCGGTGTTGATGCGCGTTGCTGTCTTCCCGCTCGGCAATCATACCCGCCCGGCGACGGACAAGAGCGCAAAGCCGATTGTTTCGCTGGTGCTCGAACCGACGGCGAGCCGCGACCGGCTGACACGCGAAATTTTCATCAGTCAGGATCTGGACGACAATCTCGGCGTGCTCGAAGCGGCCTTCCGGAAGGTCATCGAAACCGAGGATGCCAACCGCAAGCTGGAGCGCGCCGTGCGCGACGGTATGGTGAAACGCTTCCTTGGAAATGATTTCATCGGCGAGGCGGTCGAAAAAGGTGTGCTCTCGAAGCAGGAGGGTGAGGCTTTGCGCGAGCGCGAGCGCTTGGTCGCCAAGGTCATTGCGGTCGATCATTTTGATCCGGACGAGATCACCGGCAAGAGCGCGATCGGTCATAATTCGCGTGCGGCCAGCGCCTTCGACAAGCCGCCTCATTCGACAGGCGACGAAATCCACGCGGCAGAATAGTGGAGACAACTCATGACGGAAAAGCTCCCCGATCTGAAACATTGGCGTTTCGAAATCGATTTTGAAAAGCTCGCCTGGGCGACCTTCGATCAGGTCGGCGAAAGTGCAAACACGCTCGGCCGGGAAACCACGACCGAGCTTGGGCAAATCGTCAACGCGGCGGAGGAAGCGGCACGTAAAGGCGAGATCCGAGGGCTGATCTTTCTCTCAGGTAAGGAAAAGTCCTTTATCGCCGGAGCCGACATCCGCGAGTTCGAGGATCTGACACGCGAAAAAGACGTTGAGGATGCCGTCCGGCAGGTCACCGAGATTTTCGACCGCATTGAGAACATGTCGATCCCGGTGATCGTTGGCATTCACGGCTATTGTCTCGGCGGCGGGCTTGAATTTGCGATGGCCTGCCACTACCGGATCGCAACGCGCGACGACGCCACCCGTATCGGTCTGCCCGAAGTGAAGCTCGGGATCATTCCCGGCCTGAACGGGACCGTCCGCATGATCGAACTGGCCGGACCGATGGCGGCGATGCCCGCAATGCTGACCGGCAAGATGCTGCGCCCTGGTGCGGCCCGGGCCATGGGGATCGTCGATCAGCTCGTGCCTTCAACGCTTGAGCTGCGCTGGTCCTGCCGCAAAGCCGCAATGCAAAAGAGAAAATCGAAAGGCGCATCGTGGACGAAAAAGCTGATGAGGCAGCCTCCCGCGCGCGGTCTTCTCGCAGGCCGGATGCGCCAGGAAACAGCGAAAAAGGTTCGGGAGGAACACTATCCCGCGCCATTCAAACTGATTGAGCTGTTTGAACGTTTCGGCGGCGACCGGCAGCGCATGGCAACGGCCGAAACGCGCATCTTTGTACCGCTGATGGTGAGCGAGACATCGCGCAATTTGCGCCGCGTCTTCAAGCTTTCCGAAATGCTGAAAAACGAAGCGCCGAAAGACGGCTTCAAGCCGAAGCGCGTCCACGTCATCGGTGCGGGCACGATGGGCGGCGATATTGCCGCCTGGTGTGTGATTTCCGGCATGGAAGTCAGCTTGCAGGATGTCTCGCAGGAGGCGGTCGACAAAGCCCTCGGCAAGGCAAAATCGCTCTTCAGAAAGCGCATGAAGAGTAAGCTTGAAACTGATGCGGCGATGGCCCGGCTTTATGGCGACGTCAAGGGCGAGCATATTTCACGCGCCGATGTCGTGATCGAGGCGATTGTCGAAAAGCTCGACATCAAGCAAAAAGTCCTTTCGGCGACCGAGGCGCAGATGAAGCCGGATGCGGTTCTGGCGACCAATACCTCATCCTTGCCGATTGAGCAGATCGCGGAGGGTCTTGCCGATCCAGGACGCCTGATCGGCATTCACTTCTTTAATCCGGTGCCGCAAATGCCGCTAGTGGAGGTCGTCAAAGGGCCGAACAGCCGCGAAGAGGTTGTCCGCCAGGGCTGCGCCTTTGTCACGGCGATCAACAAATTCCCGCTGATCACCAAGAGCACGCCTGGCTTCCTCGTCAACCGTGTGCTGGCGCCTTACATGTTCGATGCCATGCGCCGGGTCGAGGACGGTCAGCCCAAAGCCAAGATCGATGCCGCGGCGGAAAAATTCGGTATGCCGATGGGGCCGATCGAGCTGGCTGACACGGTCGGTCTCGACATCTGCGCTCACGTTGCTGAGGTGCTCGGCAACCCTGCGCCCGAGGGCTCGGAGCTGTCCCGTCTGGTCAAGGCCGGTAAGACAGGCAAAAAATCCGGCGAAGGCTTTTACGTTTGGGATGACGGCAAGGCGAAAAAGGAAAAGCCCGAAGGCGGATGGGATCAAGCCGAGCTGGAACGGCTTGGCAAAGAGCTGGTCAAGCCGCTCATCGATGAATGCGAAAAATGTCTCGCCGAGGGCGTTGTGTCCGACGCCGATCATGTCGATGCCGGCGTGATCTTCGGCACCGGCTTTGCGCCTTTCCGTGGCGGGCCGCTTCATTACCGCGCATCGCAAGACGGCAGCAGCAAGCCTCTCGTCAATTCGCAGCAGGAACCGGCAGAGACCGCAACGGCCGCAGCTGAGTAAGGAGAAAAATCATGGTGGGACAAATGCGGCGCGTTGCCGTGATCGGCGGGGTTCGGACCCCTTTTTGCCGCTCGAATACGCTCTATGCCGAGCTGAGCAATCTCGATCTGATGACGGCGGCGCTGAGAGGCCTTGTCGAGAAATATAGTCTCGAAGGCAAGCTCATCGATGAAGTTGTCGGCGGTGCGGTCGTCACCCATTCGAGGGACTTCAACCTGACCCGCGAAGCTGTCATCGCCACGAAGCTCGATCCGCGCACGCCGGGCGTGACATTGTCGCAAGCCTGCGGCACAAGCCTTCAGGCCGCTTTAGGGAGCGCTGCGAAGATCGCAACCGGCCAGATCGATTGCGCCATCGCCACCGGCTCCGATACCACATCGGATGCGCCCATCGTGGTTCAGAAAAAGCTCGCCCAGCGTCTCGTCAAACTCGGCCAGGCCAAGAGCTTCAGCGAGAAGGCAAAGATTTTTGCAAAAGGCTTTTCACCGGGCGAGCTTGCGCCGGTCCCGCCGAGCGTTGCCGAACCGCGCACGGGATTGTCGATGGGTCAGCATTGCGAATTGATGGCGCAGACCTTCAACATTGCCCGCGATGTGCAGGATCAGCTTGCCTTTGAGAGCCATAAAAACGCAGCCAAAGCTTACGATGAAGGTTTTCTGGACGATCTGCTCGTACCGACGGCAGGTGTCTTCCGCGACAATAATCTGCGCGCTGATATTGATCGCTTGAAGATGTCGACCTTGAAGACCGTGTTCGAGAAATCCGAGCGCGGAACATTAACGGCGGCAAATTCCACGCCGCTGACCGATGGCGCATCGGCCGTTTTGATTGCCTCGGAGGAATGGGCTGAGCAGAACGGGCTGAAACCCCTCGCTTACATCACACATGGTCAGCATGCCGCGATCGACTTCATCAACGGCCAGGGGTTGCTCATGGCGCCGACCATTGCCGTTTCACGGATGCTCGATAAGGCCGGTCTTACCTTGCAGGATTTCGACTTCTACGAAATTCATGAAGCCTTCGCCGCGCAGGTGCTGGCAACCCTCCAGGCCTGGGAGTCGCCGGAATATTGCCGGGAAGTGCTCGGCAAGGACGCCCCGCTCGGCAGCATTAACCGCGACAAGCTCAACGTCAAAGGCTCCAGCCTCGCCTACGGCCACCCCTTCGCCGCGACAGGTGGGCGCATTCTAGCAATGCTGACCAAGATCCTTGCGGAAAATGGCGGCGGACGCGGCCTGATCTCGATCTGTACGGCAGGCGGCATGGGCGTTGCTGCAATCCTCGAAGGCGCAAGCCAGACGGAACACACACTGCATTAATGCACAAACGGAAGTGGCTATTACCTGGCTGGAATAGCCACTTATTTTTCCAGAATATCGCATTCTTTG
>CAZMAC010000068.1:0-10770 GCA_964564085.1 uncultured Hyphomicrobiaceae bacterium | reverse complement strand
TTGAGCATAACTCCTATCCGGCGGCTTCTTGCATGGACCAAATTCGCATTGAGGGCGGTCATCCGCTCAACGGCACGATTCCCATCAGCGGCGCGAAAAACGCGACCCTTCCGCTGATGATCGCGAGTCTGCTGACTTCCGAAACCTTGACGCTGAAAAATGTCCCAAATCTCGCGGATACGATCCTGCTTGCGCGCATTCTGCGCAATCATGGCGTGGACTGCGCGGTGGACGGCAAGCGCGCGACGAATGGCGGGCCGCAGCATAGTGGCGAGACGTTTCATCTGACGGCGCGCGACATTGTCGATACGCGCGCGCCCTACGATTTGGTGCGCCGTATGCGCGCCAGTTTCTGGGTGCTCGGGCCGTTGCTCGCCCGCAATGGCGAAGCGACCGTTTCTCTGCCCGGCGGCTGCGCGATCGGAACGCGCCCCGTCGATTTGCATCTCATGGGGCTGAAGGCGCTCGGCGCGGAAATGGAGCTTTCCGGCGGGTATGTCGTGGCCAAAGCGCCAGCGGGGCGGCTGCGCGGCGGGCGCGTTGAATTTCCGATGGTCACGGTCGGCGCAACGCATAATGTGCTCATGGCGGCGGTCTTGGCAGATGGTGAAACCGTCATCGAAAATGCGGCGCGCGAGCCGGAGGTCGGCGATCTTGCAGCATGTCTCATAAAAATGGGCGCGCAAATCGAAGGCATCGGTACGTCAACCCTGCAGGTCCAGGGCGTCGACTATCTGGAAGGCGCGGTTCATACGGTTTTGCCGGACCGCATCGAGACCGGCACTTACGCGATGGCGGTCGCGGCGACGGGCGGGGACATTTTGCTGGAAGGCGCGCGGGCGGATCTTTTGCAAAGCGCGCTCGATGTGCTTGGCGAAACCGGAACCGAAATCAAGGAGACAAATCGCGGTCTTCAGGTGACGCGGAACGGGGCAGGGGTCGGTCCGGTCGATGTGGAGACGCAGCCATTTCCCGGCTTTCCAACCGATCTTCAAGCGCAATTCATGGCGCTGATGGCGATGAGCTCGGGCGAGGCGACAATCCGCGAAACGATCTTCGAGAACCGCTTCATGCATGTGCAGGAGCTGGCCCGGCTCGGCGCGGACATAAAGATCAACGGCGATACGGCTCACGTGCGCGGTGTCGAGGAGCTGCGCGGCGCCGAAGTGATGGCGACGGACCTGCGCGCCTCGGTCTCGCTCGTCATTGCCGGGCTGATTGCGAAAGGCGCAACGACAATCAACCGCGTCTATCATCTGGACCGGGGCTTTGAGCGGCTTGAGGAAAAGCTGAGCGAATGCGGCGCGAAGATCGAGCGCGTTCAAGGGTAAGCTTCGCCGAGCCGCGTGCTGGTACTGGAAAAACGCTTTGGCCAAGCCAAAAGAGCGGCACATTATTCGACCCTCGCGTCATTCGACGGGATCGACGCTTGCGTTTCTCACCTGCAAGCGCATATTCGTAAAAGTCTGCAATAAACACATTCGCCCCCATGAAACTCCTTAAGCTGATCGCATTAGACGACGACGATCTGAAAGTCATTTCCGCGCAATTGCAGGACGCCATCCTGAAACGCGAGGACATGGCTTATCTTCCGCAGGAGCGGCGCTTTGCGCTGCTGCTCAATCGCTTCGACTGGCTCAGCGCGACGGCGGAGCACGGGGCGAATGGCAGTGGCTATGAGCGGCGGCAATGCGCATTGCGATTTGAAAAGGTCGAAAAAGCGCAGTTTAAAAATTTATCCTCCGGCCCCAGTGCCGAGGTGTTGGAGCTTCTCGCGGTCGATTTCGAGACTGAGGAAACGCCCGGCGGCCATGTCACGATGATCTTTGCCGGAGGCGGCGCGGTGAGGCTTCAGGTGGACTGTATCGAAGTGGAACTTCGCGATTTGGGGCCGAGCTGGAAAACGCCGCGCAAGCCGCAGCATCCTGACAGCGATACTCAGGGCAAGCCGAAAGGCTAAATCTCATGGCGCGCCGATTGAAGACGACCGATTCCGAATTCGAGGCGCAATTCGCCCGGCTGCTTTCGGCGAAACGGGAGCAGTCCGTCGATGTCGAAGACGCGGTCCGCGCCATCATCGACGACGTCCGCGCGCGGGGCGATACGGCGCTCATCGAATACACCAAGCGTTTCGACAAGCTCGACCTGCAGCCGGGCAAAATCCGCGTCGCTGAGGACGAGATCGATGCGGCCATCGCAAAGGCCGGCAAAGACGATCTTCACGCTCTGGAGTTTGCCGCGGAGCGCATCGAGGCTTATCACCGGCGTCAATTGCCCGCTGACGACCGGTTTACGGATCATACCGGTGCTGAGCTGGGTCATCGCTGGACGGCGATCGAGTCCGTCGGCCTTTATGTTCCAGGCGGGCAGGCCAGCTATCCCAGCTCGATGCTGATGAATGCGATCCCGGCAAAGGTGGCCGGCGTTCCGCGCATCGCTATGTGCGCCCCGGCGGCGGGCGGCCAGATCAATCCTCTGGTTCTCGCCGCAGCCAAACTGGCCGGCGTCCATGAGATTTACCCGATCGGCGGCGCTCAGGCGATTGCCGCGCTTGCCTTTGGGACGGAAAGCATCGAGCCGGTCGCAAAAATCATGGGACCGGGCAATGCTTATGTTGCGGCGGCCAAACGCCAGGTCTTCGGCACCGTCGGGATCGATATGATTGCCGGCCCGTCGGAGGTGCTGATTGTCGCCGATAAGGATAACGACCCGCATTGGATCGCCGCCGATCTGCTGGCCCAGGCCGAGCACGATGAGGCTGCCCAGTCCATTCTGCTGACGGATGACGCTATCTTCGCCGATGCCGTTCGGACAGCCGTTACGGAGCAGCTGAAAAGATTGCCGCGCGGCGAAGTTGCCGGGACGAGCTGGCGCGATAATGGCGCAATCATTATCCTGCGCGACCTCGCCGAAGCGCCCCCGCTCATTGACCGCATCGCGCCGGAACATCTCGAACTGGAAACACAAAACGCCGAAGAGCTGCTCGGCAAGATCCGTAATGCGGGCGCGGTTTTTCTCGGGTCTTATACGCCCGAAGCCATCGGCGACTATGTTGCCGGCTCGAACCATGTCCTGCCGACGGACCGCTCGGCCCGCTTTTCCTCCGGTCTCAACGTACTGGATTTCATGAAACGCACATCGATCCTGCGGCTCAATGCAAGAAGCCTTGCCGCTCTGGGGCCGTCGGCCATGACGCTTGCGCGCGCGGAAAGTTTGGACGCACACAGATATTCCGTCGCCATACGGCTTGGCATGCATGATGTGAAATCGTGACCCCCGAATTGCCACGCCCGGTGCAGAGCCAATTGCATAAGAGACCGCCACCGGCATTTCCATCGATGCGTATTGGTTTGCTTGGAGGCTCATTCAACCCGGCTCACGACGGCCATCGCCATATCAGCCTGGAAGCCATCAAGCGGCTTGGCCTTCAGAAGGTTTGGTGGCTCGTTACGCCCGGTAACCCTCTCAAGAGCGCCGATGAGCTGGCGGGGTTAAATGAACGGGTCGGCGGCGCCAGAGACATTGCAGCTCACCCTCAAATCGAGGTCACCGATTTCGAGGCCGGTCTGCCCTCGCCCTATGCACGAGACACGGTCGAGTTTCTGAAACAGCGCTATGCCGGCGTTCATTTCGTCTGGATCATCGGCGGGGACAATCTTGCACAATTTCATCGATGGCGGGATTGGGATGAGCTTTTTTCTCTGATCCCTATTCTGGTGTCTGACCGCCCCGCATCGCGTTACCGCGCTCTTTCCTCACCGGCCGCTACACGTTTTGCACGTGCTCGCCTCAAAGAGAATGCTGCTGGAAAGCTGCCTCTTTCTGAGCCCCCCGCATGGTCCTATTTAACCCTGCCTCTTCGGGACATTTCCTCAACCGCAATCAGACAGCGGTGCTGACCACGAAGAACGGCCGATAGTTAGATAAATCCTCAATATTTTTCAAATAATCTGAAGTCGTCTCCCGCCGGTAGACTTGAAAAGTTAACGGGAATGGGGCACATTTCCAGATGTGGGAGACTAACGCGGGCAAACCGCCTGCATAACGTCCGTTTCCTCTTTATTTCGAGGGAGCGGTACCATCAGACGGATTGAAACAGAAGGAAACCGAACTGATAATGCACACTTCGACAGGGGCAGCCTTTCAAGGCAAGCCTGAGGCCAAGCCGATTGCGACGCAGGAAGGCTCGGCACCAATCCTAACGACTGTGCTCAACTCCCTCTCCGATGCAAAAGCTGAAGATATTGTCTCAATCGACTTGCAAGGCAAAACGTCGATTGGTGACACCATGGTTATTGCATCCGGCCGTTCGCAGCGTCACGTGAGCGCGATTGCGGACCAGCTTCGCGAGAAGCTGAAAGAGGAAGGCTACCGCGATCTTCGCGTTGAAGGGCTGCCACATTGCGACTGGGTGCTTATCGACTCAGGCGATGTGATCGTTCACATTTTCCAGCCTGAAGTCCGTCAATTCTACAATCTTGAAAAGATGTGGTCCGCCGAACGGCCCAACGACCCCTTTGTCGTCTAGCGCAACTGTCCGCGTCCAATTGGACGCGCGTTGCGCTAGCCGCTTTCCGGCGCAAGATGAGACCCAATGAAGCCGCTCGGATCGGTCATGTGATGAGAGCGGCTTCATGAAAATGCAGCTTTTATGCGTGGGCCGTCTCAAGGAGGAGTCGGAACGCGCGGTCGTGACCCGTTACCTGCAGCGTTTCACGCAAATTGCCAGGCCAATAGGCTTTGGCGACCTTTCCATTGTTGAACTTGCCGAAAGCCGGGCCAAAAGCGCTGACGAGCGTAAGGTGGCCGAAGCCGTCGAGCTGAGAAAAAAAATACCGGATGGCGCTAAAATTCTGGCGCTCGATGAAAGGGGCAAGAGCCTTTCCAGCACGGAACTGGCAAGCTGGCTTGCCGAGACGCGCGATGCTGGCGTTCGCGATCTCACCATGATCATCGGAGGGCCGGATGGTCTTGAGGCAAGCCTTTCCGCGAATGCGGCGCTCCAGCTTTCATTCGGCCGGATGACGATGCCGCACGGTCTTGTTCGGGCTGTCTTAACGGAACAACTCTATCGTGCGGCCACGATTCTTACCGGCCATCCTTATCATCGTGATTGAGGCCATGGGGCATGTGAATGAGCTGCTAACAGTTTGGTTTTTAAAGTCATCCCGTTTTGCGTTCGAAAAGTCAGGAACCGTTACACCCCTTGTTAAGCTCTGAGATTTACCGAAATGAGGTTTTCTGCTGTTCAACCGATATCTGCCATCGGCTCGCCGTGATTACACGTAATGGTCGCGGCAAGAATCTTAGATAATCTTTGACGCATTTTCCTAAAATGTGCACGCTCGCTTAAGGTGATTGGCGTTTTGAGAATTAATTTATAAGTTTCCGGCAATGAACGGGAAAATGAAGAGGGACATCAAGCCTCGCGCTCACATGTGTTTGAGACTCTACTTAACGGGGCACGGCTTATCCCGCCTGCTCTGCATGGCATGTTGCGGCCTTCTCACAGTGCTTCCCGCCCCAGGATCAATGGCCCAATCGAAAGCGCAATCTCCGCGATCCGAATTTCGCCTGGCGCAAATCGCAAATCCGACCAAGGCACCCGATGATAAAACGCTCGATATCGAAGAGGCGCGGCGTCTGTTTGAGGAGCACAGAAAAGAATTAGAGCGTGTCGAACGCGAGAAACAGGGCCTCCAGCGCGAAACCCAAACGCTCGCCAGCGAAAGCGCCGAACTTCAGGCCAAGCTGATCGATGCGGGTAAAAACGTCCAGCAGGCGGAGAAGAGGCTGACCCGCTCAGAGGGCGAAATTAACGAGTTATCCAAGCAGGAAGCGCAAATTCGCGTCGCGCTGAACGAAAACCGAGGCAAAATTGCGCAAATGCTCGCCGTTATGCAGCGCATGGGGCGTGAGCCACCGCCTGTCATGATGACAAAACGGGATGATGCATTGCGTATGGTCCGCAGCGCGATGATTCTGGCCTCGTTCTTCCCAGGCTTCAAAGACAAGGCCGATGAACTTGCCGAAACGCTCCGCGATCTCAATACCATTATCGGGAAATCGCGCCGGGAGCATCAAAAGCTCGCTGCCGCTCAGACGGATTTCGCGCGGCTTAAATCCGAAATCGATGGTCTGCTCAGGCAAAAACGTGAAAAATTGCTGACCAATGAGGACCGGATTGAACAGCTGAAAGTCGCGGCGTCTCGTCACAGCCGTGCCGTTACAAATTTCCGCGAGCTGCTAAAACGCCTTGATCAGGAAGTCGCCAAACGTTCAAAACTTGCTGAATATGAGGCGGAACTTAAAAGGCTAGGCCCCGCAATTGAGCTTAAACCTTCCGTCAAAAAAGCGGCTTTTGTCTCGCCGGGCCGCCTGAAACCCGCTGTTCCGTTTGAAAAAACCAAGGGTTTGCTTCCTTTCCCGGCTCAGGGAAAAAGATTGAAATCTTTTGGTTTTCAGGATGAAGTCGGGGGAAAATCGGAAGGAATTTATGTCGAGACGCGTCAGGCTGCGCAAATTACCTCGCCATCGGATGGCTGGGTTATCTACGCAGGAGAATTTAGAAGTTACGGCCAGCTCTTGATAATTAATGCCGGAGGGGGCTATCATATTTTGTTAGCAGGTTTGGATCAAATTTACTCTAATGTTGGCCAGTTCGTACTTGCGGGAGAACCCGTCGCAGCAATGGGCAAAGGCCCACAGCTTGCTTTGGGCGGAGTGCAATCACGAAATCCTGTTCTTTACATTGAATTCCGTAAGGACGCCCGCCCGGTTAATCCTGATCCCTGGTGGTCGGTAGGCGTGAAAGAAGGTTGAGACGATGCGGAAATCTGACTTTGCAATTTGGGTCTTTGTAATGCTCGCCTTCGTGGCGGCGGGCACCTCTATGATTAACGCCACCCGTTCTCAATCGGCGACGGCTGAGACATCGGAAATATACCGCCATCTCGATCTGTTCGGAGATGTCCTTGAGCGTGTGCGGTCGGACTATGTGGAAAGCCCGAATGATGGCGAGCTCATCGAGTCGGCCATTAACGGCATGTTAAGCGGCCTCGACCCGCATTCGACCTATCTCAATCCAAAGCATTTCCGCGACATGCAGGTGCAGACGCGCGGCGAATTCGGCGGTCTTGGTATTGAGGTTACGATGGAAGACGGCTTCGTTAAGGTCGTCGCCCCGATCGATAACACCCCCGCGGAAAAATCCGGACTGCTTTCAGGCGACCTCATTTCTCATCTCGATGGCATTTCGATACAGGGGCTGACGCTCGAACAGGCCGTTGAGAAAATGCGCGGGCCTGTCGACACAGCGATCACGCTGACCGTGCTGAGGCAAAACACCGATCCGTTTGATGTGAAGATCGTTCGCGACGTCATCCGGATTAATCCGGTCAGCGCAAGTATGGAAGGCGACGATATCGGCTATGTTCGCGTCAAGACTTTTAGCGAGCAGACTTACGATGAGCTGAAATCTTCGCTTCAAAAGCTGAAGAAAGAAGGCGGCTCGAAGCTGAAGGGCTATGTTGTCGACCTTCGGAATAACCCTGGCGGTCTGCTTGATCAGGCGATTTCGGTTTCGGACGCATTTTTGGAGCAAGGCGCCATCGTTCTCACACGTGGCCGCAACGCCAATGAAACCCAGCGTTCAAATGCACGCTCGGGCGACTTGGCTAACAAGGCAAAAATCATCGTCTTGATCAATGGCGGCTCGGCATCCGCGTCTGAGATCGTCGCCGGTGCGCTTCAGGACCATAAGAGGGCAACCGTTGTGGGAACGCGCTCTTTCGGCAAAGGCTCGGTTCAAACGATTATTCCTCTTGGGTCGAATGGCGCGATCCGCCTCACCACGGCGCGTTACTATACGCCTTCGGGCCGGTCCATTCAGGCCAAGGGCATCGATCCGGATATCGTCGTCGAACAGGAACTGCCTGAGGAATTGCAGGCGGCGGCGAAGAATACCAAACCGCGCGGTGAGGCAAGTTTACGCGGTCACTTAAAGAATGAAGACGGTGAAAAGTCCGGCAGCCTTGCTTATGTGCCCAAAGAGAGAGAAAAGGACACCCAGCTTCAATATGCCTTCAAGCTTTTGCGCGGTGAAAACACAGAGCAGAAAAAGGTTGAAGTCCAAAAGGAATCGCCGGTTTCAGCGCAATAAGGCCTTAATTGCCGAATTGAATGACGACGCGTTGGGGAGTGTGTTTCCCCAACGCTTCTATTTCTGGGTGCAAGTGCGCTTTTTGGAGAAGGCACGTCTCGAATCGTAAGCCAAGGTGATGTATAGGTCACTGCTTCCGTATTTAGGCAAAGGGCCATGAAACTTCTTTTTTATACTGCAACGGCTGCCTTTTTGGCGCTGGCTGGCATTTTTACGTTTTACGCTTTGCAATCGCCGGACCAGACAGGAGCCGCGCGCATCGTTCTAAGCATCGACGCCGGCGAACGTTCCGGCGATGCCACTGCCTCACAAAGCGCTGACGGTGGATCCGGCAAGACAGTGTCATCACTGCTTGCGGAGACCCAGGAGCAACAGGACCTTGCCCTGGATCGATCATCCACAGGTCCTCCATCCGAAAGTCCTGTTGAGAGCGGCGCTGACAGCTTTTCTCTGGCAAGCGAGCCCGAAGGTCAGCCGCAGACCGGCGCGTCTGTTGAAGCTGACAATGCTGAAGCTGACAATGCGCCTGACGCTGTTCAATCCGAAACTGGGGCCGATCCCGAGCCTACCGATACTGCAGCGGATCCAGCACCGTCCGTGTTCCCGGGATTTTCTGTCGTAAGAAACCCTTATGGCGACCCGTCCCAAATTACCAGTAACGAGCCGAGCGCTCCCCCGGGGGACCTGCAAGACGATCAAACGGCTGAGGCACAACCTGGCGAAGTCCAAGAGCCCGACTCAACCTCAGCTCAGCAGGTCGAGGAAGCAATCGAGGCACAACTGGCGGCATTATCGGAGCCTGCAAATGAGCCTGAGGAACAGGCGAATTCTGAACCAACGATTGTCGTAACACCAAGCGCTGAGGTCGAGGCTCCAACGCAGGACTCGCCGCTTTCCCAACAATCATCGGCGGAGACCGAACCCGAAGCCAGCCTTGATGCGCAGCAAATCCAGGACGCCAGACCCGAAGTGCAGCAGGGCCAGAACGTCAGCGTTGAAGCTCAACAGATTGAGGAATCAAGCCCGGAAGCCCAGCAAGCTCCGAATGAGGTGTCACAGGGAACGCCCCCCGACTCGGCGAGTGATCCGAAACTGAAAGCCGAGTTCGACGCTTTCATGGCGGCGCTGAATGAGAAGCAGGGGCAAGCGCAGGGTCAAGACCAGGAGCAAGCTCAAGCACAGGGGCAAGACCAGGCGCAGGAAATCGAAGTCGCTGCACTGCCGCCACCGCCATTTCCGGGAAAACGCCCGGGTAATATTCCGGCCCCGGTCCGAACAGCCGCTCTAAGCGATGCAGGATCGTCCACACCGCGAATCGCCATTCTGTTGCGCGGACTTGGCCGCAATGAGCGCAATAGCGGCGAGGCTGTTACAAAACTCCCGCCGGCGATTTCCATGGCTTTTGTGCCTTACAGCACGGGCGCGGCGCAGCAATGGTCGAGAAAAGCGCGCGAGCTTGGCCATGAAGTTATCGTTCAGCTGCCGTTCGGATCATCGGATTACCAAGTGAGTAATTCCGATCCGGAAGCGTTCGTTCCATTGGCTGGGTCCGATGCAAATGTCTCGCGTGTCCGTACGGTTTTAAGCCGGTTTGACGGTTACAATGGCGTGACCCATTTCCTTGGCGGCAAAGTTCTGCAATCGCAAGATGAATTGCGCCCGATCCTTGAGACGATCAAATCGCAAGGTTTGATCTATGTTGGTGAAGAAAACCAAAGCCATGCCGTTCTCAAGCGCGTTGCCGGCGAGATTGGTTTGCGCTACAGCGGGGCGGATCTGATCATCGATTCACGTCCGGCGCCAGGTGCGATCGATCAGGCGCTTGAGCAGCTCGTGGCCCTGGCGCGCAAACGGGGCAGGGCAATCGGCATCGGCTATGCGTCGCAAACGACCATCAAACAGCTTGAGCAATGGTCGAAGGCCTTATCGGCCAAGGGCGTGATCTTGGTGCCTGTCGGCGCTCTCGCCCAAACGCCCGGCGCTTCATGAGCGAAACCGAAAGCCCTTCGAACCCGTCCCGGCTGCCCTATCGCCCCTGTGTGGGGATCATGTTACTGAATGCGCAAGGACTGGTATGGGCGGGGCGGCGTCTGCGCCAGTCTGGTCAGACACAAGAAAACTGGCAGATGCCGCAGGGCGGTATCGATCCCCAGGAGGGTCCGGAAACGGCCGCCTTTCGTGAACTAAGCGAAGAAACCGGAACCGGTCACGCGCAAATCCTGGCCGAAACGCAGATCTGGCACCATTACGATCTTCCCCCGGAGATGGTCGGCATCGCACTCAAAGGCAAATATTGCGGCCAAAAGCAAAAATGGTTCGCGATGCGCTTTCTCGGCTCGGATGATGATTTCAATATTCACGCGCCGCCCGGTGGCCACCACCCGGAATTTGACGCGTGGCGCTGGATACATGCGAATGATTTACTTGATATTATCATTCCATTTAAGCGAGACGTCTATAAAGCCGTCATAGACGAATTCCAGCCTTTTCTGAAACGCAATACAGAAAATCCGGTTGCTTGATAGATATTCGGATCGAGTCGGGTTTCCTGTCGTTTAGAGCAGGATGCGTTTAATCAGAGTCGACATCCTGCTCTATTTTTTGCTTTG
>CAZMAC010000067.1:0-10790 GCA_964564085.1 uncultured Hyphomicrobiaceae bacterium | reverse complement strand
GTGACCCTCAATGATGCGCGCGCCTATGCGAAGTGGGCGGGCGGACGCATTCCAAACGAGGTCGAGTGGGAGTACGCAGCAAGCCTCGGTCTATTCGATCCGCGAAATCCCGGGTCGGGCGTCAGGGCCCCGAACGGGGAAGCCCGCGCCAATATCTGGACTGGGCTGTTTCCGGTGATGAATTCCGCGGAAGACGGATTTTCAGGCGCGGCACCGGTCGGCTGTTTCGCGCCAGGACTTACGGGCGCCTACGACATGATCGGCAATGTCTGGGAATGGACTGAGAGCCAATTCGCACCAGCGGTCCCGAGGTTCACAATTAAGGGCGGGTCATACCTGTGCAGCGAGAATTATTGCCAAAGGTACCGGGTTGCAGCTCGCCAAAGCCTCGAAGTGGATTTTAGCACAGCGCATACCGGTTTTCGGATCGTGAAAGACATCAAATGACTGCGCCATTAGGGCTGGCGACGTTGGCGACGTTTCGAGTGTCCGCCAAGCCGTGCTCGGTCGACAAACAGTGATCAAGGCGAGCGGCAGGCTCGCTCTTACATGGGGGGCGGATCCATGATGATGCCTTGGGGACCTCAACTGCGGAAACACTGTCTCCGCGGCTTGCCGACACGACCCCATTGCGGAAAATGATTGCAAAGTACGTCGATCGGAAACTTTTCAAGGCCATTGCAGACGAACACGCCAAAGGCCGCCGCCTATTGGTCGGCACGACCAACATCGACGCTGACCGCCCTGTGATCTGGAACATGGGTCAGATCGCGCAGCGCGGTACCAACGAAGCGCTGGAGCTTTTCCGCTCCGTGCTGCTCGCCTCGGCCGCGTTGCCGGGCCTGTTCCCTCCCGTGTTCGTGAAAGTGTCAGCGGACGGCAAGACCTACGAAGAAATGCACGTCGATGGCGGCACGACGGACAACGCGTTTCTCATTCCGCAAATCGCCAACGTCAAGGCGTTCGGGGATCCTGGTTGGAAACGTAAACTTTACATTATCGCAAACGACAAGACCGGCCCTGCGCCTGACATGACCAAAGCAAGGACCATGGATATTCTCGGGCGATCCATGGCGACATTGATCAAACAGCAGTTAGAAGGCGACCTCATCAAGCTCTATCTGAGATCAAAAAAGAATGCGATCGATTACAACGAGATAAGCATTCCGTCGTCGTTCCGCGAAAAGGCGAAAGAGGCGTTCGATAAGGAGTACATGCGGAGGCTGTACAAACTGGGTTACGAAATGGGAAGAGCAGGGATTGAATGGCGCAAGAAACCTTCAGGAATATGAATTCTAGGGGCTGGCCCGCTGCCGAGAGATTTTTATGAAAAGCGCAGCTTGGTTCATTGCTGGAGCATTGGTGGCGAGCATCGTGTGGCTCAGCTATCTGGGTTCCGTAAACGACCGGCTCCTGTGCATGCTGCTCAGCTCAGGCTGCTAAGGCGACGTGTGGTGTCCATTCTGCGCAGTTGCAGGCTTGCTCGATTGTCGGCTGTACGTCGACACTCCGCTTGGAGCGCGAAAGGCGCGCACTATGGTGCACTTTGGTCGGCCCGACATGCTTCGTGCTAAGAGGAACACACGCTGGCTGATCATCTGCGCCCCGCTTATGGCGCTCTTGGCCCATCTGTTTCATGCTCAATCGGAGCATAACAGGTCTGCACTTGAGCGTACTGCGACGGGACCACAAGCTTTGGAGGAGCGTTCAATGATGCAACGCTTCAGAATTAGGCCAAACTGGTCTGAATCACATTCAGTTCGATCGGCTGTTGTTGACAGCTACTGCCCCTAAAATGCCCCTAGAGGAGAAGATCTGCGAGGCGTCAATCCTGTAAGCTGCTGAAATCGTTGGCGCGTTTCGACGGAGAAACTTCGAACGCGCTTTTTGACACATTACAGGATTGGAATACGTATCTCAAAGCAGAAAACGTAAATTTAGAACCACCTAAGCGTCAGCGCAAAGGGCCGTCGATATGATGAAAAATATCGAGGGTTTTCATAATAGTAACGGTTCGGCGAACGAGACGTTTCAATCCGTTGCCGGGAGTGTTGTGAAGGAGCGGAAATCCTCCCCGCGCGTCACAATCCGCTTCACCCTAAAAACGGCAGTTACCCCTCGCGGCTTCCCCATTTGAAGCAGTTATTCAACTTATTAGTGTAGATTTTGCCGATCATGCCGTTGCCATGAAGCGTGGTGGTGCACGGAGCAACCGCCCTCCGAGCCAGGAGCGGACGGCGCGGGAAAGGATGCGGTGCCAGCGCTGGTGCGCCGTCGTCGCACGTTACTAAATGCCGATGCTAGGATGTCGGAAGGGCTCGTGCCCGTGATCGGAACGCTCGAGGAAATTTTGATCGGATTTCTCATAAGGCTCTGAATTTTGAAGCACTTCAACGGAAAAAGCACCTGGAAAAAATCGGCTGCTTTTTGAAGCAAAACAGCCGATTAAAATATTATTCCGTTCATGGTTTAACGCCCTCGTCATTTGATGCTTTTGTGGTTTATCGAGGCGCGTATTTGCTCTGCCAACATTCAAGAGAGAATATTGAGCAGGTAGGTTGCTGCGGATTGATCGAAACACGCTGACGTGCTCCCCGTAGATGCCCCAGTTTTGAGGTTAGTCTCTGTTCGCGAAGGATGGAGATACGGGGATGAAGCGGCGCCGGTTTACGGACGATCAGATTATCGGGATTTTGAAGGAGCATGAGGCAGGGCTGTCGGCAGCCGATCTTTGCCGGAAGCATGGCATCAGCGACGCCACCTTCTACAAGTGGCGTTCCAAATATGGCGGCATGGATGTCTCTGACGCGAAGCGTCTGAAAGCTTTGCAGGAAGAGAACGCCAAGCTGAAGAAGCTTCTGGCGGAGTCGATGCTTGATGTGGCGACACTGCGCGAGCTTCTCGGAAAAAACTTCTGACGCCCAGGGCGAGGAGAACTGCCGTGGACTGGGCGATCCAGGAGAAGACCTATTCGCAGCGCCGAGCCTGTGCTCTGGTCGGCATGGCGCCGAAGACCTATCGTTATGCGCCCAGGCGAGCGGATGATGAGGCCATCCGCGAGCGGCTGCGGGTTCTGGCGTCAGAACGCCGGCGCTTCGGCTATCGGCGGCTGCATATTTTGCTCGCCAGGGAAGGGATGCGGCTGAATCGCAAGAAGCTCTACCGGCTGTACCGGGAGGAGAAGCTGACGGTTCGCAAGCGTGGCGGACGGAAACGCGCACTCGGCACCAGGGCGCCGCTGGCCCTGCCGCAGGGGCGCAACCAGCGCTGGTCGCTGGACTTTGTTGCCGACAGCCTTGTCGATGGCCGTCGCTTCCGCATTCTCGCGGTGGTCGACGACTTCAGCCGAGAATGCCTGGCTCTGGTGGCGGATACCTCTTTGTCTGGCCGACGCGTTGCCCGCGAACTTGACCGCATCGGCGCCTTTCGCAAGCTGCCCTGCCTGATCGTCAGCGACAACGGCACGGAGCTGACCTCGAACGCGATCCTCGCTTGGCAGCAGGAGCGCGGCGTCGACTGGCATTATATCGCACCGGGCAAGCCGATGCAGAACGGTTTTGCCGAGAGCTTCATTGGCCGGCTTCGCGATGAGTGCCTCAACGAGCATCTGTTCAGCTCACTGAAGGGCGCTCGCCAGATCCTCGAAGCTTGGCGGATCGATTACAACACCCAACGGCCGCATTCGAGCCTCCAGGGGCTCACGCCGATCGAGTTTGCAACCCGCCCCGATCAGGGGCATAACCAGAACAGACTCTCCTTATGAACGAGGGCACTACGGGGAGCACGTCACTGGTCTTGGTGGCTAAGGGGATACCGAGATACCAAGTCGCCTAAATCTTGACGGTTGTAATTTGCCACATACTTACACGCTGTCAAAAGACTCTAAGATTGCAAATCATCGTTTGGTTCATGTATCGATACTGGCGCTGTGCCATGCCGTCATATTCTGTCCTCTATCGCTGCGGATCTGATGAAGATCGTCCTGCCTTTGGCGGTGATGATCCTGCGGCGGAAAGGGGGGCCGCTATTCGCAGCAGCGGGAGCGGTTTTCTGGATCGGCGCAGTAGCCTTTTCCCTGTCGGCTGCTATCGGCTTCACGGCCTCAACGCGAGGCCATATCGTTACATCGAATGAGAACCTGATTGAGAGCTGCAAGGCTTTGGAAGCGAAGATCATTCGCGTCGAAAAGCGTCTTGACCTCCTCGGGAGCGCCCCGTCCGGCAAATGTCATTGAGGCGGACATCAGTGGTCTTCTGCTGTGACCTGCGATACCGAACACAGGCGGTAGAGTTTCGCCCTTCTTCACGCTTCCAAAAGACAATTTGTTGGTATACGGAAAGTAGAGCTAAACCAGCTATATTCATAATTTCGTGGATGCATGTTCGCTCTCTCTAAATGACTGCTTTTTCGACCAATTAAAGGGACGCGGCAATGCCATAATCTCGCCCTATCAACCAAGCTGCCAGTATCTCAAGTACAGGAGGAGGTGGGGGCGATGGAAGAATTTATGGATAAAACGTCTTTAGCGGTTTTCAAACAATATTCCGCGATTTTCATGCCTGTTGCTGCTGTCGGAGGATTTGTATCCGATGTTATTCAACCGCTGGCACCCCTCAGCACATATGTTTTTTGGTTTAGCCTGGTTACAACGGTTGCGCTCATTGTTGGTGTTTTTATTTGGCGCAAGGCGCGCCCGCGGCTTTTGCCAGCACTTATCCTAGCCGCGTCCTTCATGACATTCTCCAGCATTTTGCTGATCTTTCAAAGCAAGGAGACGGAGGCTAAAGGCGTCCTGGCAACGAATTTCCCCATCATCGCCGAATTGCAGGAATCGATCGGACTGATCCGGAAAGACATTGCTGAGATCAAGGTGACGACGCAAAAGACGGCCAAAGCGGTCGAGCGCGTCGAGGCCAGCAGCAGGAGGACCGAGGAAGCGACCCAAAGCATTACGGATTCGACGGACAGGATCGCAGCCTCGCTTGAAGCGATACAGCAGGGATTTGCCGGGCTCAACAAGGCAGGCGGCATTATCCAGAACGCGGAGAAGCCGGAAGAGCTATATCATAACGCCCGGCTCTACGAGCAACGCGGCGACTATGCGAATGCAAGGCGAAGTTACAATGAATTCTTTGCCTTCAAGCTTGGTTTCGTGGACCCGCATCTGCGCTATCAGACATTCTTGAAGATTCAGGAAGGCAGAGCCGGAGCGCGCGAGATCTACAACGCGCTCTTCGAACGCGATCCGCAACCGGTCGTCGAATTCGCGCGCATTCTCCTTTTTGATGCACCGCAGCGGACGGAGATGCTTGCCAGCTTTCTTAAAACACGCCCCGATTTTGCGCCAGGCTTTTACCAGCTCAGCCTGGACTATTCCGCCGCCCGAAAGGGGACACAATCACTGGGTGACAAGAAAGCCGAATTGGAGGCACTCGAACGCTTCAAAGCTCTTTATGCGGAGGGAAAATTCATCAAATATTTCATCGACCAGTCTCTCGCTGCGAATTGGCTGGAAGATGCCGACAAACGATTGAAGTCGCTGGCGGTACTGAAAGAATTGGCGCAGCAATCCCCCGTTACGCTTATGCCATCGCGGTCGAATGCAGGATGGACGATTGCCTTGCAGCTCAATGAGAGTCCGAGGGAGATTTTCTACAGGATAGAAGGGGAGGATGCTTTCCGCTCGACCGGCCTCAGCGATGTAACCGACTCTGCGACCGGTGGAAAGATGCCCGTCACGATGTTCTCGCTAAAACCGACCGTCGCCAAGACGAAGATCTATGTAAAATATACCGATGTCGGCAATGAAATGCGCGGGCCTTATGCGCTCGAATTCGACCCCGATCAGGCGCTGGTTGCATCGATGAAAAACGCGCTCGGTCTCACCAAGAATAGCTGGCTGGCTTTCCGGGACTATGACGGCAAGACACTGCTCTATTTCACCCATTTGATCTCGTATCGCTGCGCTCTTTCCGATATCGCCTATGGCATCGACACGGAGTCTACGCCAAGCAATCTCGAGCTGGAGCCGTGCAACGAAAAAGATCCGTATCATGTTGGAGACGGCAAGATTTACATCGAAATCCCGACAAACGCTAAATTCGCTTCGGTCCGTTTAACCTATAAGGATGGATCTCAGTCCGAGACCGTGCGCATCGAAAGGTGATAAGGGCGAAGGCTGGCAAGCGGATCTCTGAAGCGGGTAAATTCAGCCTTCGCAAAACATTGCCGGCTTGCCGTTCACGAAAACATTTGGGCTTGGTGTAGGCGCTGCTCCATTGGGGCATGTCCCATTGACCGCGGCAGGTTTGCCGTTGATCATGACATTGGGCGATGCATCCCCAGCGGCGTTGCCGGGAGCACTTGCTCCATCCCCTAGCCGTTGCGCGGGCTTTCCGTTGATCAGGACGGATTCGCTTCCACTGCCCCCCTGATTAGCTTCATCGGCGTCGGCAGGTCTGCAAATGGCGGCGGATCCGACAACCAGGATGCACAGCGCCCAAGCGATATGTATTACGAATTTATGTTTCATAGCCGTGTTGTCTAACTTCAAAAAAACGCATGAATATGACCGGCTGCTTTTCGCAAGTGAGATCGTCGCTGGCTAGCCGAAGTTGCTGATATGTATCCGATGGGGTGGGCCGTCAGGACTGATCGCTAAGCCGAATAGGGCCGCAGCATCGCCAAGCGTCCCGGCTTGCTGTGCGCGCAAGGTTCGGCTGTTGCCACCTTCCCCACCTGCGGCAGCGCATCATGTGTATGAGCGGACAGAAAGATCCGGCGCAAAGGCATTACAAATCGAGACACGGACATCCTTGGCCTACCGGTCAGTGACGTTCAATTTCGAGATCGACCGCGGCTTCCATGGCGCTTCCGAGGTCGTCAAACAATTGCCGCAATGTCTTTGCGCTTCCCGAAGCGTCTTGGGTTTGCACGCGTTTCACGGCGAATCCGGCTTAACAGCTTTTGGGGTTCTCCCGCATCTTTAGGGGCAGAGCTGAATATTTTTGCCCTTGGGGAGATGCGTCATGGCCGAGCTGTCCCGCGCCCTTATCAAGATCTCGTTTGTCTCAACCGTCACCCTGATCTTTTTGTGGGGCGCAACCCAATGGACCGCGGCGCATTTCGCCTATCATCCGGCTCTCGGGTCTCCATGGCTTTTAACTTTCGGTTATCCCGTTTATGCCCCATGGAAGCTGTTTTCCTGGTGGGTTGCCCATGACGCCGCCGCTCCGGCGATCTTTCTTCAGGCGGGCCTGACTGTAGCGCTTGGCGGGCTCGCCAGCGGCGCAATCGTGTGTGGCGCGAGCCTCTGGCGCGGCGTCTCTCGGTCGAAGCCAGCCACCTATGGTTCGGCCCGCTGGGCTCATGGCCGGGATCTTTCCACCGCCGGGCTTTTCGGTGACCGAGGCGTCGTTCTCGGCTCATCACAGGGCCGCTATCTTCGCCATGACGGTCCGGAGCATGTACTCGCCGCCGCCCCGACCCGTTCCGGCAAGGGCGTCGGGCTGGTCGTGCCGACATTGCTCAGCTGGCCGCAGGCAGCGATCATCCATGACATCAAGGGCGAGAACTGGACCTTGACCGCCGGCTGGCGCGCGCAATTCTCCCGCTGCTTGCGGTTCGACCCGACGGTCGAGGAGACAGCCCGCTTCAATCCTTTGTTTGAAGTGCGGCGCGGTACTCATGAGGTGCGCGATGCGCAATCGATAGCCGATATTCTCGTCGATCCCGACGGCGCACGGCCGTCCCGCGATCACTGGGAGAAAACCGCCCACGCGCTCTTAACCGGCGCCATCCTTCATGTGCTTTACGCCGAAAAAGATAAGAGCCTGGCTGGTGTGGCGCGCTTTCTGGCCGATCCCGAACGGTCCATGGCGGAAACGCTGCAAGTCATGATGATAACCAATCACATCGGGACCGAGGATACGCCGTGCGCTCACCCCGTGATCGCCTCGATCGCCCGCGAGCTGCTCAATAAGGCCGAGAATGAGCGCTCCGGCGTGATCTCCACGGCGATGAGTTTTTTGAGCCTTTACCGCGATCCGGTGATCGCCGCGGCAACCGCCAGCTCCGATTGGCGAATTGCCGAGTTGAGACAATCGGTGCGCCCTGTCTCGCTCTATCTCGTGGTACCGCCCTCCGATATCTCGCGCACAAGGCCGCTGATACGGCTGATCCTCAACCAGATTGTCCGCCGGTTGACCGAACAGCTTGAGTGGAGTGGCCGCGAAGCGGACCACCGCCAGCTTCTTCTGATGCTCGATGAGTTTCCAGCACTTGGGCGGCTGCCATTCTTCGAAGGCGCGCTTGCCTTTCTGGCCGGCTATGGGATCCGCGTGTTTCTGATCGCCCAGTCGCTGAATCAGATCGATCAGGCCTATGGCGCCAACAATGCCATCCTCGATAACGCCCATATCCGGATTGCCTTTGCCCCCAATGACGAGCGCACAGCCAGGCGGCTCTCCGAGATGCTCGGTACCACAACCGAAGAACGCTCCTTGACCAATTTGTCCGGCAAGCGCCTGTCGGTCTGGCTAAGCCATAAGGCCGTTGCCCGCCAGGAAACGCCAAGACCGCTTCTCACGCCGGGCGAGGTGCTGCAATTGCCGGGGAATGAAGCGCTGATCTTTGTCTCCGGCCTGCCTCCGATCAGGGCGCAAAAGCTTCGCGCCTATGAAGACCGCAACTTCATCGCCCGGACTTTGCCGGCACCTGATCATGCGTCCGCACCCGGTCAATATCGTCAAACGCATGATTGGGACGGTCCCCGCCGCTTAGCCGATGCCCGCCTGGCCGCCCGGATGCAGGATTGTGAAAGTACTGCTGACAGCACGACCATCGGCGGCACCGGGCTCATGCCTGTCCGGCCTCAAGCCGATCTTGGGCTTCTAGCCGACGACGAGGGTTCGGCGACCCCACCGCGCAAACCCAGGACAGGCCGTGTGCGGACGGCGGACAATTTCGATTTCGGCTTTTGAGGCTAAACATGAAACAGCGCTTTTCCATCCTTTTGCCGCATGAGCTAGCCGAACGGCTCGAACTGGTTGCCAAGCGCCGCCATGGCGCCAAATCAGCGATCGTTGCCGAGGCGCTCGACAAGCATCTCAATCCCGAGCGTTATCCGCTGATCGGGGATGCTCTGATCAGGCGGCTCGATCATCTCTCCGATGAGACCGGGCGGGTTGCCCGTGACGTTGCCATTGCGACCGAAACCGTTGCTTTGTTCGTCCGCTATTTCCTGACCATTACGCCGCCTCTGCCGCAGCCGGAGCAGGAAGCGGCGCGGGCGCTCGGCCGGGAACGGTTCGAAGTCTTCGTTGCTCAGGTCGGCCGCCGGCTTGCCTCCGATCACCGCCTTGTCAGCGAGGTGCTGGAGACCATCGTTGCCACCAATCCGGATCTGTTCGCCACTGCCAGCGATGACACGCCGCTGAAACAGCCGCGCGCCGCCAATGGGGGCCGGAGACACGGATCAGAAGACCAGCGAGATCGCCATGACTGATGTGACCGCGCCGCGGGCGCGAGAGGCGCAAAGCCGGCGGCTATCCATGCTGATGAACGCCTTTGGCTCCGCGATAGCGGGCGCTCTGGCCGAGCCCCAAGTGCTGGAAGTGATGGTCAACCCGAATGGCCGGCTCTGGCTCGACCGGACCGATTGCGGGCGCATCGACACTGGCCAATCCATTAGCCGGGAGGATGCCGAGCGGATCATCCGACTCGTAGCCAGCCATATGCGCCGTGAAGTGACGGCAGAAGCGCCAATCATCTCGGCTGAATTGCCGGAGACCGGCGAGCGCTTCGAAGGCGTGATGCCGCCTGTGGCGCCGGCACCCTGCTTTTCAATCCGTAAGCCGGCCGGGCTGATCTACGGCCTTGAGGACTACATTGCCAAAGGAATCATGGATGCCGCTCAGGCTGATCTCCTCCGCCAGGCGATCAAAGACAGAGCCAATATCGTTATTGCCGGGGGAACCTCATCGGGCAAGACGACTCTCGCCAAAGCGCTGCTCGCCGAAATTGCTGCCGCAGGCGATCGCGTCCTCATTCTGGAAGACACGCGCGAGCTGCAATGCGCAGCCCCCGATCATGTCTGCCTTCGGACCAAGCCGGGCGTTGTTTCCCTGTCCGATCTGGTCCGCTCGACGCTGCGCTTGCGGCCGGACCGTATCATTGTCGGCGAGGTGCGAGGGCCGGAAGCCCTCGACATGCTGAAAGCCTGGAATACTGGCCATCCGGGCGGGCTTACCACGCTCCACGCTAATTCAGCCGAGGCGGCGCTGACACGGCTGGAGCAGCTGATCCAGGAGGCAGTCATTACCGTTCCACGCGCCCTGCTTGCCGAGGCCATCGACATGCTGGTCTTCATCACCGGGCGCGGCGCCGCCCGCCGCGTCGAGACCATTCTCCGGCTTGAGGGCCTTGATGCTCAAAACCGTTATGTCTTCAGACCCGTTCAGCCGCGGAAAACAGCGGCAATCAAGGAGAACGCTCAATGAGATCTTTGTTTTGTCCACGGTCGATGGTGCTCGCCGGTCTGTGTGTTGCGACGCAGGCGGAGCCGGTTCTCGCAGCCGGTGCGGGACTGCCCTGGGAAGCGCCGCTGACCCAGATCCTGCAATCGATCGAAGGGCCGGTCGCCAAGGTCATTGCGGTGATCATCATCATCGTTGCCGGCCTCAGCCTCGCCTTTGGCGATATGGGCGGCGGCTTCCGCAAGCTCATTCAAATCGTCTTTGGTCTGTCGATCGCTTTTGCCGCCACCTCTTTTTTCCTGTCGTTTTTCTCCT
>CAZMAC010000066.1:0-10819 GCA_964564085.1 uncultured Hyphomicrobiaceae bacterium | reverse complement strand
TGCACCTTTGACGGCATTGACTATAATGTCGATCGCGTCAAGGAGGAAAGTCTGGCGATTAAACCTCACGTTGACTTCCTTTGGGATGAGGCCTGGTTCGCCTTTGCGCGTTTCGGCCCCACCTACCGTCAGCGCACCGGTATGAACGTGGCAAATATACTGCGCGAGAAACTGCGCTCTCCGGAGCATAAGGCTGAGTATGACGCACAGCAGGCGCAGCTGAACGACGCCGATGACGAAACGCTGTTGAATACGCGGCTGGTGCCGCCGCCGACGGCTCGTATTCGCGTCTATACCACGCAATCGACGCATAAGACTCTCACCGCCCTGCGTCAGGGTTCGATGCTGCATGTCAATGATCAGGACTTTAAAGGCGAGGTCGAGCAGGCCTTCCACGAAGCCTATATGACGCACACCTCCACGTCTCCGAATTATCAGATCATCGCCTCGCTGGACGTCGGCCGGCGGCAGGTCGAGTTGGAAGGCTTCGAATTCGTGCAAAGGCAGGTTGAGGCGGCGATGGCGATGCGAAAGGCGATCGCGGAACATCCGCTTTTGCAGAAATATTTCAAGGTGCTGACCGCCGGCGACATGATCCCGGAAGAATATCGCGAAAGCGGCATCAAATCCTATTATCAACCGGGGCAGGGCTGGAATGATATCTGGGAGTCCTGGGCGTCGGACGAGTTTGTCCTCGATGCAACCCGCGTGACGCTCGCAGTCGGCGGAACCGGCTATGACGGCGACACTTTCAAGAATGAAATCTTGATGGACAAATATGGGATCCAGATCAATAAGACCTCCCGCAACACGGTCCTGTTTATGACCAATATCGGCACGACTCGCTCGTCCGTTGCCTATCTGATCGAGGTGCTGGTGCAGATCGCGAATGAGCTGGACGACCTGCTGGACGATGCCAGTAAAATGGAGCGCATTGCCTTCGAACGCCGCGTGCAATCGCTCACTGAGAAACTGCCGCCTCTTCCCGATTTCAGCCGTTTCCACGATGCCTTCCGTTCACGGGACGCCAGCCAAACACCGGAAGGCGAAATCCGTTCGGCCTTCTTTCTCGCCTATGACGAGAACAAATGCGAGTATATGCCTTTGGAAGACGGCACAATCGACCGCGCCATCGAGAGCGGACGCGATGTCGTCTCATCCTCTTTCATCATTCCCTACCCGCCGGGCTTTCCTATTCTTGTGCCCGGTCAAGTCATCTCGCGCGAAATTCTGGCCTTCATGCGCGCGCTAGACGTGAAAGAGATCCACGGTTACCGGCCTGAGCTGGGCCTGCGCGTCTTTACCGAGGAAGCGCTTGAGACGCTCTCCTTTCCGCTTTCGACCGCCGCAGAATAAATCTCATTGACTGAGGAGGATGCCCGCATGCCGTCAAAACAACTCAAAAATATTTCAGAGATCCGCCGTTTCTTTCACCGCAACGAAACGCCGATCTATTTCATCAGCGCGACCAACTTCAATCTTCTCGGCATCGATGAGTGGGTCAAGAGCTTCAAATACATCAATTACATCGACTGCTATGACGGGCGGCATCCGAATGTTCTGTGTCCGGAAGAGACGCCGCATGAGGAGTTTACCTCGATCGAGGACATCAATAACTATCTGCTCCAACACAAGGAGACGATCGATTTTGTGAAGAAGCGCGGCGACGATCCGAAATTCGTTTTTCTGATGTTCGATGAGCAGACGGAGAAACTTGCAGGCGAACTTGGCGCGCAGGTCTGGTTCCCGAAAGCAGAGCTGCGCAACCGGGTCGACAACAAGATCGAGACGGTCCGTATCGGGAACAAGGCAGGCGTGCCGTCAGCCCCCAATACGCTGTCCGTGATCGATAGCTGGGAGCAGCTTCAGAAGGTCGCGAGCGATGCCGGTCTCGGCGATGACTGGGTACTGCAATCGGCCTATGGCGATAGCGGCCACACAACGTTTTTTATCAAGAGCGAAGCCGATTACCGTAAGCATGAAAAGGAGATCGTCGGCCAGGGCGAAATCAAGGTCATGAAGCGCCTTGTCTGTCGTGGCTCAGCAATCGAGGCCTGTGCGACAAAAGAAGGCACCATCGTTGGGCCACTGATGACCGAGCTGGTCGGCTTCAAAGAGCTGACGCCTTATCGCGGCGGATGGTGCGGCAATGAGATCTTCGAAGACAGCTTTGAGCAGGTGGTCCGCGACAAGGCCAAGGAATACACCTTCGCCTTCGGTGAGCAGCTTCGCTCCGAAGGCTATCGCGGCTATTTCGAGCTGGACTTTCTGATTGAGGAAGGCACAGGCGAAATCTATCTTGGCGAGCTGAACCCGCGCATCACCGGCGCGTCATCCATGACGAACCACGCCGCTTTTGCCCATGCCGATGCGCCGCTCTTCCTGTTCCACCTGCTGGAATTCTCAGGCGTGCCCTTCAGCCTCGATATTGACGAGCTGAATGCACGCTGGGCCGATCCGGACAATATCGATAGCTGGTCGCAGATGGTGATCAAATTCACCGATGAGACTATTGGGCTGATCGATGAAGCGCCGGAAAGCGGCATTTACCGGCTGAAAGACGGCGGCGGCGTCGAATATAGCCGCTTCGATTATCACCGTCGCGCGGTCGAAAGCGAACGCGAGGCGTTCTTCCTGCGTATTTTGAAAGCAGGCGATTATCACTATGAGGGGGCCGATCTTGGCATTCTTGTCACACGCGGGCGCTCGATGGATGAGAATTTCAAGCTCACCGAGCGCTCGAAGCAATGGATCGAGGGCATTCGCTCTCAATTCAAAACCAGGCCGCTTCCCGCTGCTGAGCCAGCCCCTGCGCTGTCAGAACCGGCTTTCAAAATTCTTTGAACGAGCTCAAAGGGTGGGGCCGCCGTGGCCCTGCCGCTTCAGTTTTATCCCTTTATCCACTGTAGCGTAGACATAGTCCCCATGAGCGGCGGCTGTGTTGTATAAAGGCCTGCAAAAAGCGCATAGGTGTTCCCCGCGAGGTCAAATTACCTTGCTGTGCGAGCGCCAGTTCTTATTTAAGGCTCTCAGAGTCGTTTCGCTTTTCACTGAATAGCTCGGGCGTCTCTAAGTCTTTGTTTTATCGTGTTTCCGGACGGCGAACCGGTTTCCACTTCGCCAGGAAACGTTTGAGAGCGTAGGGCTTATGCCGGAAATATTTGTAGGTCTTGTTTAATGCTGCTTAGCTTTCGTGCTGTATCTGAAGCAGCGCCCGGCCCGGTCTGGGCCCAGCTTTTCAAGGAATATTGGCCTCACTATCAGGCTTGGTGGACGCAGGAACCGCTTGCCCGTCGCCCGACCTATCTCGCCGGGCTTCGGGCGCTGCAATACCACATGCCCGAGATCGTGCCGCTTTACGATCAGCTGTGCGAAGAAGCTGGCGGCGGCGATTGGGAGGCGCGTTTCTTAAGCTTTTATTGCCCGCCCGCCTATCTCACAAGCTGCAGTCAAGCGATTTGGCCCGGCAAAGAGCCGATGCTTGTGCGCAATTACGATTACAGCCCGCGCGGTTTCGAGGCCCTATTGTTACGCACGGACTGGATGGGCCGGAGCGTGATGGGCATGAGCGACGGCCTTTGGGGGCTTGTGGACGGCATCAACGATGCCGGGCTGGCGGTGTCGCTCACATTTGGCGGCCGGAAGGAAATCGGCAAGGGTTTCGGCGTGCCTGTCATTCTGCGTTATGTGCTGCAAACCTGCGAGACAGCCAAGGAAGCCGGGAAAGCGCTGGCCCGTATCCCGACCCATATGAGCTATAATGTCACGGCGCTGGATGCGCGCGGCAAACATGTGACGGTTTACGTCGCGCCCGACCGTGAAGCCATTATCACCAAGGCGGAGGTCGCGACGAACCATCAGAAAGCCGTCGAATGGGAAAGCCACGCCGAATTTACCTCGACCGTCGAGCGGGAGCGCTTTCTGCTCAACAAGCTCAAGAGAAATGGCGAACCGGCCGATAATTTCATCGAGTCCTTTCTGAAAACGCCGCTTTACTCGACCGCTTTCGATGAAGGCTTCGGCACGCTTTACACAGCTGTTTATTATCCTGAGCGCCGGGCGATGGAGCTACGCTGGCCAACACTCACCTGGCCTTTTGATATGGCGGCCTTTGAAGATGGATCACGCCAGGTTGAAACGCCGCATGAGGTCGAGGCCGATATGGAAGAAGAGCACATCGAGGCGAGCAAGCTGGCCAGTTTGCTCAGGCGCAGCGTCAGCCGCGTTTTCTCGCTGAAGTAGCCTCGGTCTCGATCAGGAGGCGCGCCGTTCCGGTTGTTGCGGCCCATCCCCGCTTGCGCGGTCTTCCGGCGTGTCGTGCCGACTCCAGTCCAGCTCCTCCGGCACCGTTGCCCCAAATCCCGCGCCGAGTTGAAGCTCGGCCACCTGCCGGATCGCCCGCTCTACGCCCGGATCGGTCGCGATCAGCCTGCGATATTCGCGCCTGGTCAAAACGAGCAGGCGACAAAAGCTCGCCGCAACGATATTCGTCCGCCGCCTGCGCGTCGGCGCAAGCAGCGCAAGCTCACCGAAGAAATCGCCGGTCGAAAGGCGAACATCACGATCCAGCCCCACAACGTCGAGAACGCCGGACGCAACGAAATACATCGCATTTCCACGTTCCCCGGCGGAGACGATCGTCTCGCCCGGCACCACCATCCGGGTCGAAAGGCGCGCGGCAATATTGCGTTTCTGCTCCGCCGTCAGCCTGGAGAAAATCGGTACCTTCTCGACGAGTTCAGCTGAAGATAATCCCAGATCGAGCCGGGGCGGACTGTCAAGCTCCTGCCATCGATCATCGAGTTCTTCGAGCAGCCTCTTGTGAAGATCAGCGCCGATAATCCCGTCTTCGTGCAGGGAATGATATTTCTCCCGCTCCCGGCGGGCAGCCGCGCGAAGCAGCAGAAGACGCTCCATTTCGTCAGTGTAGATTGGATATTGCAGGCGAATGGCCTCAACCGCACTGCGCACCATTTCCAGACGATCCTCGATCAGACTGCCGAGATTCTTTGCAGCATCCTCGCCGATCATGGGCGGCAGGGCTTCCTCCTGAAACTTTGCCAGGACTTTGAGATTGGCTTCCATTTCCAGCAGCAAAGTGAGCCTGAATTCCAGCCGGTCACGCAAGAGCCGGTCGATGCCAAGACTGCGATGGAGAAAGATCGCTGTCCGAAACGCGTTATAGGCCTGCAATTGTTGCTCGTTACTTTCCTCATAACCGTCACGCCCCGACATGCGCGCCGCGTCCGATAATCTTTCCGCATGACTGCGCAGAAGCCGGGTCACGCGTGGGCCGATCAGGCCGTCTTCGAAGGCTTTTTGCACGAGCCGCAATTCCTGATTGCAAAGGATGGTCAGCCCAAGCCGCAAGCGTTCGCCGAATTCGATCCCGGTTTTTTCCGACTGCTCGACAGCGGTCTGGATTTCTTTGTCATATTCGGCGTGGAGTTCGTTGAATGCGTCTTTGGCAATGGCGCGGTCGGCAGCCAGACGCTCAACATAGGACCGGATTTCCTCCCGCGTTCCGGCAATAATGCGGTGTCGAAGGGCGCGGTCCGAGGCGGATAAGCGGTTAAGCCCGAGCCTGCGTGTCACCAGCGCAAGCGTTGACGCATTAATGAGCAGCGTTGCAAAGACGAAGCCTGCCGCAAGCGCCGATATGACGCTGCGCTCATATTCGGGCAGGACTTTGATCTCGGCGAGGCTGAGCGCCAGGACAAGCGTCACGGCGCCGCGCACGCCGCCCCAGCAGACGAGCGTTTTTTGTGCCGTCGTCATTGGCGCGGTCAGACCGATACGGCTCATCAGCGGCAATCCGGCGAACAGGATCAGCGCGCGGGCGAAAAATGCCGCCGCAAACACGACGAGGATCAGAAGCAATTCATGCCAGCGCAGGGCAAAAATCATTTTCGGCGCAATGGTCGCGGCAAGCAGCAGAATGAGGACGTTTGCCCAAAAACCGATCTGGGTCCATACCGCCATGACCGTCGACCAGTTTGACGGTCCCATTTTGACGAGGCCCACCACGCGGGTCGTCATACCGGCAAAGACGACGGCGACGACGCCGGATGCGCCTAAATAATATTGCGCAATCAGGTAGCTGCCATAAGCCAGCGCCATGGTCAGCGTGGCCTCAGCCGTCGCCGAGCCGCCGAGCACCGAGTAAAGGCGGCTTGCCAGCCAGCCAAGCGCAACACCTGCTGCCGCACCGACGCCAAAGCTGTAAATGAAATAGCCGGTAATGGCCAAAGCGCCACTGTCTCCCTCCCAGTTGGCAATCGCGATTAACAGCGTGAACAACGTAATGGCGGCAGCATCGTTAAGCAGGCTCTCGCCTTCGAGAATAACCATCAGGCGGCGCGGCGCGCCGATCTCACGAAAGGTCGTGACGACGGCGGCCGGGTCGGTCGTCGAAATTGCGGCTCCAAGCAGCAGGCAAGCGACCAGGCTGAGCAGGGTCGACAAAGACCAGACGGCAATGGCAACCGTGACAGTCGCCAGCAGGACGGCCAGAACCGCCATGACGAAGACCGTCCAGACATCGTCGGTGAGCCGCCGGACATTGACGCCGAGCGACATCTCGAAAAGAAGCGGCGGCAGAAAAATCAGCAAAAGCTGCTGGCTGCCAAGCGCCAGTGATTGCACGAACCAGAGATCATAAGTGTCAAGCGCCGTTCCGGCGAGTTCGAAGCCGGTCAGCCAGGAGCCAATGGCGGTCGTCAGTCCGATCGCGGCAAGAACGACAGGTAGGGGGACTTTGATAGCTTTCGCAACTGGAACTGCAAGAGCGACGGTGACGAAGATGATGCAAAGCGCGCTGAGCGCAAAAATGACAATCTGCATAGGCTGAGAATGATCCCGTCCGGCCTTTGTTCTTCACCGATCGATTGGGCCGATTGGCGGATTATAACCCGAAATAGCGAAGATCGAGAATCTTGCCTCTCATCACCTGCAGCGGCATGAAGCTGCCATCGAACAGCTTCCTCACTAACCCCAGAGATCTGGCTCAGGCGGAAAGACCAAACCATCGCTGTAGGTAAGGGCCTCCGGACGGTCTTGCGCAAGCAGAAGCGGGCCGTCGAGGTCGACCCAGTGGGCGAAGGGGCCCAGAACCGTTGCGGGCGCCATGCCAAGGGAGGTGCCGACCATACAGCCGACCATAATGTCGAGGTTTAGATCGCGTGCGGCTTGCGCCATGGCGATAGCTTCTGTGAGGCCGCCGGTTTTATCGAGCTTGATATTAACGGCCTTGTAGCGGTCCGTCAGCGCGGCCAGACCGTCTGTCGTGTGGGCGCTTTCGTCGGCGCAGATCGGGATGGGAGAGCTGAGTTCTGCGAGCACGTCATCGGCGCCGGCTGGAAGCGGCTGCTCGATAAGCTCGACGCCCGCGTAGGCGCAGGCCGCCGCGTTCCGCTCGAAATTCGCCTTGCTCCAGGCTTCATTCGCATCGACGACGAGCCGCGTGGATGGGGCGCCGCGCCGAACCGCCATGATACGCTTGGGATCGCCTTCCCCGCCGAGCTTGACTTTAAGGATCGGCCGGTGTGCAGCTTCGCGCGCGGCTTCTTCCATGGCTTGCGGGGTGTCCAGGCTGATCGTGTAACATGTTGCGACCGGCTGAGGCGCGGGCAGGCCGGCAAGTTCCCAAATCCGTTTTCCGGATTTCCTGGCCTCATAATCCCACAAGGCGCAATCAAGAGCATTTCGCGCCGCGCCCGGCAGCATCGCGCCTTGCAAGGCTGCCCGGCTGGCGCCGGAGGCAAGCAAAGGCTGCTGCGCTTCGATCAGCGCGGCGACACCCTCAGGCGTTTCGTTATATCGCGGATAAGGTACGCATTCGCCGCGAGCAGTGACCGCGCCATCGGAGACCGTCGCCGTGACGACGACAGCCTCTGTACGGCTGCCGCGCGATATGGTGAAGGTTCCGGCAATCGGAAAACGCTCGATCGCAACGTTGAGTGAAAGCAGCGGCAGGCGTTCGGTCATGATTATTTTCCCCAGGCAGACTTGCTGCAGCCGAAATCGGCGATCAGGCGCTCGACAAGAGAGTCCACGCCGAAACGGATCGGATCGGTTGCGGGAAGACTGTGATCGCGCTCCGTTTCTTTGAGAACGGCGAGCGCCGCAGCCTCATCGAGCGCCTGCGTATTTACCGCGATTCCGATGCAGCGGATCGCCGGATTGGTCAGCCGTCCACAAGCGATCGTCAGATCGATGACCTCCTGAATCGTGGGCAGTGGATGCAAAACGTTGCGCATGTTCGTTCGCGTCGGCTCATGGCAGACGACGAAAGCGTCCGGTTGCGAGCCATGCAGCAGGCCGAGCGTTACGCCTGCGAATGAGGGATGAAACAAAGAGCCTTGTCCCTCGATGACATCCCAATGATCCGGTTCGGCGGCTGGCGAAATCCATTCCGCCGCGCCCGCGATGAAGTCAGCCACCACCGCATCGATGGCAACGCCGCGCCCGGAAATGAAAATGCCGGTCTGGCCCGTTGCCTGGAAATCGGCGTCAAGCCCGCGCGCCCGCATGCCTTTTTCCAGCGCGAGCGCGGCGTATTTTTTACCGACCGAGCAATCGGTTCCGACCGTCAGCAGGCGTTTGCCGGGACGTTTCGTCCCCTGGCCGGTGGCGAAGGTCTCGTTACTCTGGCGCACATCGTGCAGCGCCAGTCCATGGCGCTGGGCCGCATCGCGAATTTCTGATTTTGCGCCGAGCCGGACATGCAGGCCGCTGGCAATATCGAGGCCCTGCTCCAAGGCGGTGACGATTTCCTGTGTCCAATGATCGGGGAGCTTACCGCCCGCATTGACCACACCGACAACCATCGTCTGGGCGCCCGCTTTCACTGCCTCGCTGATGGTCATGTCGGGGATGCCCAGATCGGCCCTACAGCCCGGCAGACGAAGTTGCCCCAGACACCATTCCGGGCGCCAGTCGACAATGCCCTGCGCTGTCTTCGCCGCGAGCTGGTCCGGTACGTCGCCGAGAAACATCAGATAAGGGTGTTTGAGCTGCATTGCTCAGATCTCTCAATGAAGCGGAATCGGCGATTTCCGATTGGTATTGCCGTTAATGAGTATAGCCGAAAATGCGTTCAGAAAAACGTTAGCCAGCGGCAAATTGCCTTCGCTGAAGGGCTAGATCAACCGACGTTTAATCGGAATCGATTGAATGTCGTCAAGTTGATCTATTTCAAAAAGTTAGCGCAACTGTCCGCGTCCATTTGGACGCGCGTTGCGCTAGCGGCTCCAAAGCCCCAAGGACCGCGGCATGATCGAGCTTTCAGAATTATCGATGAGCTGGGCGACGTCTTTTGAGACCGCGACCGGTTTACGGTTGGCGAAAGCCTCGTGATTGACCTCGATCTGGCTCAGATCATACAGGTAATTGACCATCACGCCATGCGACTCGCGCACGCCTTTGGGTGACAGATCGGCCATCCAATCGATGCGCTCGATGCGCGCGCCATTGCCGAGATGGAAACGCGCCACCGGATCGGACAGGCCGCGCTGCGATCCGGTACCGGCGAGATAGCGCGCGGAAAGCCGCAGAAGTGTCTCCTGCAGGAGCGCGCTGCGGCTGTAACCGTCCTTTTCGGCTTCATCGGCAAGGGCAAGGATGGCTTCGCGCAAATCCTGCTTGCCGGTTTCCTGCAAGAGCTGTTCGCTCAGTCCGCGTGGCAGATGCGCACTCAGATCGGTTTCCGGATTTTCCAGCCACGCCCGGAAGCGCGGCATGGGGGAGAGCGTTGCGAATGTCGTAATGTTCGGCAGCTCGGCGGCAAGGTCCGAGGCGACCTGCTTGATCAAAAGATTGCCAAACGAGACGTTGCGCAGGCCCGGCTGGCAGTTCGAGATCGAATAAAAGATCGCTGTATCCGCCGTCAGCTCGCTTCCGGTCTCAATCGGCGCACGGATGATCGGCTCGATTTTGTCGGCCAGCGTATTAAGAAGCGCAACTTCGACGAAGATCAGCGGGTCGTCCGGCAGGGCAGGGTGAAAAAAAGCAAAACAGCGGCGGTCGGCAGCCAGACGGCGGCGCAAATCCTCCCAGCCGTCGATAGCGTGGACGGCTTCATATTCGATCAGCTTTTCAAGGATCGCAGCAGGCGTGTTCCAATCGATGCGCTGAAGCTCCAGAAAGCCGCGATTAAACCAGGAATTGAGCAGATGGTAGAGATCGTCGTTGACGGGCCGTAGATCGGGATTTTCGGAAAGCTGCGTTAAGAGATGCGCGCGCAGTTTCACCAAAGTCGCCATACCGTTCGGCGCCATATTCATACGACGGAACAATTCCTGGCGCGGCGCCTCGACGGCGGCGGAGAGCTTTGCCAGATTTTCAGCCGTCCGATCCGTCCGCCAAAGCTCGGCGGCTTCATTGATCGCCGTCTCGTTCGGTGCGTATTGCTTTGCCAACAATTCCAAAAATTCCAGACGTTCCGGCGGTGTGAAGGACTCGATCACCCCGATCAGGTCATGGGCGATGACCGTGCCGAGCACCTCGCCGCGCTCCGATAATAGGGCATCGCACAGCGCTTTTGCGCGTTCGGTTGGGGTGCCTTCAGTTCCGATCGCCGTCAAAGGCTCGGCGTCCTTGACGACGGCGCGGCGCAATTGATCGATGATCCGCAAAGCGCTTCGCGACGCCCGCGACATCATATTGCTTGCGGTGGCAGGAGGCAGGCTGGTCGGCACGAGTTGCCGCCCATACATTTCCTTCAAAAGCGCGTCACGGTCCGCATCGAGCTTTGGCGCGGGGTTTCGCGTTTGCGGATCGGTAAAACCCGACAGCTTGATCGGGTTACCCGCCATGAGCA
>CAZMAC010000065.1:4537-10930 GCA_964564085.1 uncultured Hyphomicrobiaceae bacterium | reverse complement strand
ACTTTAAAGCCGCCAGCGCGTAAATCGTCCGCCAGACCGGCAACAAGCGGCGCTTCCGGGCCGATCACGACGAGATCGATTTCGTTGGCGCGGCAAAACGCCAGAACAGCCTCATGATCGGCAATATCGAGCAAAATACATTCGGCGCATTCGGCAATCCCGGCATTGCCGGGCGCGGAATAAAGCTTGGATAACAGCGGGCTTGCACTGATCGCCCATGCGAGCGAATGTTCGCGGCCGCCTGATCCGATAAGCAAGACATTCATTGCCAAACCTTATCATCCATTCTTAAGCAGAGTTCGCAAAAGTGGCCCTTCCGGTTTTGCGAAAAAACTCTGCGAAAACAAAGGAATCTAAGCAGGCATTCGTTGGCCAACCAATGAATGCCTGCTTAGTTGCCGAACTCCTGAGGCAGCGTCCGCCATTTACAGCCGTTCTCCGCCACATAAAGAACCGCATTGATTAATGTCAGGTTCGATACCTGACATTGCCCCGCTGCACAGGAAGGTAAGCATGGAGCAAGGCATACTGCTGTTGCGTGATGCTTTTCATATAAAAACATAGCACCAGGACGGCAATCTGAATTCTGTTAACACGCCCTGATCAAGCAGCCGAGGCTTTCGGGCGGACCGAAATTCGGTTCATGGCAATCCGGTCGGCGGCCTCGCTTGTGGAGATGCCGTCCGCATCTGCGGCCTGGAAGACGCTGAGCAGCGTTTCGCCGATGGCGCGGACACGGGTTTCGACAGAGCTTTTGGTCTCGCCGGTGATTTCGCTGCCAACCTGAATAATGCCGCCTGCGTTGATGACATAATCGGGCGCATAAAGAATGCCGCGTTCTTGAAGGGCAAGCCCGTGCTCAGGGCTGGCGAGTTGATTATTCGCAGCGCCCGCGATGATCGACGCCGTTAAGCGCGGCAATGTCGTGTCATTGATGGCCGCACCCATGGCGCAAGGTGCAAAGATATCGGTCTCAACCTCGCAGATCAAATCCGCACCGACCGCTTCCGCTCCCAGTTCGGTCACAGCTTTTTCTACCGCCTCAGAGCGAATATCAGCCACGATGAGGATCGCGCCAGCGTCGAACAACATACGAGCCAGATTATACCCGACATGCCCGAGCCCCTGAATGGCGACGCGCACGCCCTCAAGCGAAGACCGGCCGAATTTATAGCGGACCGCCGCCTTAATACCCTCAAAACAGCCGAGCGCCGTGCTGGGCGATGGATCGCCGCTGCCGCCGAGGCTCTCAGGCAGCCCGATCACATGCGCCGTGCCCTTGCGGATTTCGACCATATCCGCCGCGCTGGAGCCGACATCTTCCGCTGTAATGTAACGGCCCCCGAGCTGGTCGATGGCCCGTCCCAACGCCTGGAGCATGGCGGCGCTCTTCTCGTGCGCCGGATCGGCGATGATGACGGATTTACCGCCGCCGAGTGGCAGACCGGCCATGGCGTTTTTCAATGTCATGGCACGGGACAATCTGAGGGCGTCGGTCAGGGCAAGCTGATCGTCAGCATAAGGAAAGATACGGCAACCTCCGGCCGCCGGCCCGAGCCCGGTGCTATGGATTGCGACAATCCCTTTCAGGCCGCTTGCGGCATCGCTAACAAACACGACCTGTTCGTGACTGTCGAAGTCACCGGAGTCGAATATCATCTGAGACTATCCTTACATTGTCTTTTTGACGACGCCGTTATTCGGCCGCCATCAGCTGTGGTGACGCGGTGCTTTGTTGCCGCGCCGTTTGATCGCGGAATCTTGCGAGCAAAATTTGCTCTTGCTGCGAAACCTCCGCCATCCGCTCGGACTTCACCGGCCCATAGCCGCTAATCTGCTCCGGAAGGGCGGCGATTTCAATGGCGCACTCGATATTCCGGTGGGAAAGCTGAGGCAACAGCTTCTCGATCATGCTTTCGTAACGGTCGATTAGCGCACGCTCCATGCGGCGCTCCGACGTCCATCCGAACGGATCGAGGGCCGTGCCGCGTAGGATTTTGAGTTTGGCAAGGACAGCAAAGACCGGGAAGATCCAGGGTCCGAACGCCATTTTCTTCGGGCGGCCGGTCGCTGCGTCTTTGCGGGCGAGAAGCGGCGGGGCGAGCAGAACTTTGAGCTTTGGTTTGCCCTCGAAAGCGGCGGCCAACTTTGCCTTGAAGTCCGGATCGGAATAGAGCCGGGCGACCTCATATTCGTCCTTATAAGCCATCAGCTTGAAGCAGCCGCGCGCGACGGCTTCCGTCAGTTGCAAGCGCTGAGACGGGGCGCCACTGATTGCTGCCTCCGCCATGCGCGCCCGGCCGACGAGACGACGAAAGCGCAGGGCATAGGTGTCATTCTGATAGGCGGTCAGTTCGCGAGCAAGCCTGTCGATCAGCTCGTCGACGGATTCGGATGTCGGCGTGGTCGGCTCGCTGGATGGGTCCGTAAATGCATCAGGCTTGGCGTGGATGACCCGCCCGGCATGGAATGCGGCAAGGTTGGTTTCGACGGTCGCGCCATTCAGCTTGATGGCTTGCTCGATCGCGCCGAGCGACAGGGGCAGACAGCCCTGCTGAAACGCCAATCCGGCAAGGATCATATTAGAGTAAATCTTATCACCGAACAGCGTCTCCGCAAGGTACCCGGCCGGATGGCTGCTCAGCCTGCGCACGGCCTCGCTAAGCCTGATTCGCGGACGGCTGGTCTTGTAGCCTTGTGAGCCGTGAAGAGTAAATTCAGTTGTCGGAGCGATATCCTCATCCGCGATGGCGACGGTGCGCTGAGCATCGCAAATGGCCAGACTCTCTGCGCTTGCGGCAACAACGAGATCGCCCGCGATGATGCAATTCGCGCCGCCCGGGGTAATCCGCGCCATCGGTTCGGGCGCGCCGGACGGTGCGATCGCCAGATGCGAGACCACCGCGCCGCCTTTTTGCGCAAGGCCGGTCATATCGAGCGAGGCGGCCTGCCTGCCATCAATATGCGCCGCCATTGCCAGAATGGCCGAGACGGTCGTCACGCCCGTTCCGCCGATGCCGGTCAGCAGGATTTTGACCTCCCGCTCATCCGCAGATGACGCCGGAACGGATAGATCAGCCGCGGCGGCGATGACTGTCTCCAGCGCAATGTCCGGCTTTTTCAGCGCCGCGCCTTCAACCTCGACAAAGGATGGGCAGAAGCCTTTGGCGCAGGAGAAATCCATATTACAGGATGACTGGTTGACCTGCCGTTTCGTGCCGAACGCCGTCTCAAGCGGTTCGATCGACATGCAATTCGACTGGGTGCTGCAATCGCCACAGCCTTCGCAGACCCGATCATTGATGAAGAGGCGTTTCGCTGGTGTTGGGTAATCGCCGCGTTTCCGGCGGCGGCGTTTTTCAGCGGCGCAGGTCTGATCGAAGATCAGCACGCTGACGCCGCCGGTCTCGCGCAACTCGCGCTGAACGGCGTCAAGCTCATCGCGCGCATGAATGGATGTGTCGTGCGCGAGCGTGTTCGCGCTGTGCCGGGACGGATCTTCGGCAACGACGGCGATCCGGCCGACCCCTTCGGCAGCGAGCTGGCGCGTAATATCGGCAACGCTCAGATGGCCGTCAACCTGCTGACCGCCCGTCATCGCAACGGCATCATTATAGAGAATCTTGTAAGTCACATTCGCCTTTGCCGCGACGGCGGCACGGATTGCGAGCGAGCCGGAATGATGATAGGTGCCGTCGCCGAGATTGACGAAGACATGAGAAGCTTCCGTAAACGGCGTTTGTCCGAGCCAGGCCACGCCCTCGCCGCCCATCTGGCTGTAGCCGTCTTCCGCGCGGCCCTCGACAAGCTGCGCCATGATATGACAGCCAATTCCGGCCATCGCCCGGCTGCCATCCGGCACAGTGGTCGAGCTGTTATGCGGACAGCCGGAGCAGAAGTAAGGGCTGCGCGGATTGGGTGTTTGCAGAAGCCGTGCCCGGCGATTACGCGCATCCAGCTTCAGGACGATGTCTTTCATGCCCTCGGTCAGGTGGCTCTCGGGCAGTAGCTTGGTGAGCGCAAGCGCAATGTCTTCGGCGTGAAGATCGCCGGTCTTCGGCAGGACCGGCCCACCGGAAAGATCGGTCTTGCCGATAATGGCCGGGCGCTTTGCGGCTTCGAGATGATAGAGCTGCTCCTTCAGCTGCGTCTCGATCAGCGGGCGCTTGGCTTCGACCACGAAGACACTCTGCAGCCCGCGCGCAAAACCGGCCATATCCGCCTCATCCAGCGGCCAGGGCATCGAGACTTTCATCAGCCGCAGCCCGAGACGATCCGCCCGCGTCTCATCGATGCCAAGTAGGCGCAAAGCTTCCATAACGGCCTGCCAGTTTTTGCCGCTGGCGATCAGTCCCAGACGCGGCTGCGCGCTGTCCCAAATGATGCGGTTGAGCCGGTTCTGGCGCGCATAAAGTTTGGCGGCGGGTAGCTTGGAGAGGCGCAGGCGTTCCTCCGCACCGTGACGATTTTGCAATTTCAGGCCCGCCATCGTGATATGGCGCGGTAATCCGTCCTCCGGCGGCGTGATGATTTGCAACCTGGCAGGATCGACATTGACCGTCGCTGATCCGTCCATCGTGTCGGCCATTGCGATCATGCCGACCCAGAGGCCGGAAAATCGCGACAGGGCAATGCCGTGGAGGCCGAGATCGAGCACGTCCTGAATGTTAGACGGTGCAAGGATTGGAATTTCGGCATCGATAAAGGCGAATTCGCTTTGCGAGGGAAGCGTTGAGGATTTCGCCGTCGGGTCGTCGCCCGCAATGGCAAGAACGCCGCCATGCCGCGCCGTCCCGGTCATATTGGCATGTTTGAAGACGTCGCCGGAGCGGTCGACGCCCGGCGCTTTGCCATACCAAAGCCCGAAAACGCCATCGACCCGCGCGCCGGGATTCAGATTGACCTGCTGGCTGCCCCAGACGGCCGTCGCCGCCAGGTCTTCATTTATACCGGGCTGGAAATGAACATTGTACGCGTCCAAAAATCTCTTGGCGCGCTCCAATTGCTGATCGTAGCCGCCGAGCGGAGAGCCGCGATAGCCGGAAATAAAACCACCAGTGCTCAGCCCTACGCGGCGGTCGAGCCGAGCCTGGTCGAGCGGGAGCCGGACAAGGGCCTGGATACCGTTCATCAGGCAAAGACAGTCCTCGGCCGCATATTTATCGTCTAACGAGATGTTAAAGGCTGTCATTGCTGCGTCTCCAGGCTGGTTGACAGCTAAATTTTCAATTACCGCAATGATAGCCCTGAATTGGTGGAAATATTTGCTTTTTGGCCTCATAATCTGGCATGAAAAGCATGATCTTTGCTCGAAAGGCCCTGAAATTGGAGAATCTTGATCCCACCGATATCCGCATCCTCGATGAATTGCAGCAGAACTGCACCTTATCGATGACCGACCTTGCCGAACGGGTCGGGCTCAGCTCCTCCCCTTGCTGGCGGCGTGTCAAACGCCTGCAGGATCTGGGAATCATCAAACGCCAGGTCGCTCAGCTCGATCGCGAACAGCTCGGCCTGGCTTTCGTCGTCTATGTCTATGTGAAGCTGGCAAAGACCAGCCGCGACAGCCTGGAGCGGTTCGAAGCCGATGTGCAGCACTGGCCGGAGGTCGTGCTGTGCGAGCTGATGACCGGCGCGGCGGACTATCTGATCAAGGTCGTCACCCAGGATGTGCGCAGCTTCGATCATTTTCTGCGCGACAAATTGCTCGCAGAAACGGTCGTCGCCGACACACAGTCCCGCATTGTGGTGCGCACCGTGAAAGAGACCAGCCGCCTGCCGATTATGGCGTGAGACCGGGCGAGGCCTCCTCATCCTACGGCTTGGATGACACGGAAATCTGCCGTCCCGTCATCTTCGCATACACCACATAGCGCAGATCGCCCGGCGTTGCAGCGTCTAGCGGCCAGCAGGTCGAGAGCACCAGCCAATAGCCGTCGCGCTGCGGATCGATCCCCGAGGCGTCCCAGGGCACGACCTCCATTGCGGTGATACGGAACCAGTAAATTGCACCGTCGCGGCGCGTGACTTGGATCTCATCGCCGGCACGAATGTCGCGCAAAAAACGGAAATGCGTGTCGCGATGGGCGGAAATCACCGACGCCCCCTGCTCGCCCGGCTTCGGCGTTCCTTCCAAATGGCCGGGGCCGAAAGCGAGCGCCTCGCCGCTCCCGCCATGCAAGACAATCTCGCTTTCGCCGAGTCGGGGCACCTCCAGACGGGCAACCGGCCATGTGTCGGCCCAGGACCAGGCTTTGACAGGCTCGCCCGTTTTCAGGCTTTGCGCGAAGGCGTCTTCCAGTAGATATTGCGCCAGGATGGCCTTGGCTTAGATCGCCACGCCTTTGCCGACGAATAGGAGGCCAGGCGCGGCCCGCCGATCAAGCCGGCGAC
>CAZMAC010000065.1:0-4527 GCA_964564085.1 uncultured Hyphomicrobiaceae bacterium | reverse complement strand
GGACGCCGATGACAGTCAGACAGGCGGCAACCGCCATCACGATCCGTGATGACGGCTGACCTGTTTCCCGCGATACGCTCAAATAAGGGATCGCTCGCATTGGGCTACTCCCATTCAATCCGGAGCATCGGCCGCGTTAAGTAGAGGAGCCAGATAGTGGCCATGAGAAGGAGCAGCCCGAAGCCGAAACCGAGATAGAGCGCGCCATTGGTTGAGGTTTTCGGCAGCGGAACGCTCGTAACCGTTTGCTTTGCCTTCAGATTCGCCGAGGCTGGCTTATGGGACGCGGCGATTTTCTGAATGTAAGCTGCATTGATCTTCGGCCCATATTCGCGGACATCAGGCGCGGGGATCGTCTCGCTGCCACCGATTCCCTCGCCGTCCGCACGCAGGTCCAATTGCCCGCCCGGCTTGCCGAAGACTTTGTCAAAGTCCCATCCGGCGGGCAGGTTCAGCGGGATATCCGCGCGGGTGAGCTGCATGCCTTGCGGGCGGCTCGGCGTCTTATCGACGGCGACAAGGCTCGTTACGCGGCTCACAAGGCTATGCTCCAGCGCCAGCGAAAGGATGCGCTGATCGGCGGACGCCTTGCTGATCTTACGCAGCGTGAAGGCAACCTCGGCATCGGCGATCTTGGCTCGCGCCCAAAGCTTGGAGATGCCCTTCGCGTCCGCCGCACCTCTCAGAGGCAGCTTGGCGATCCAGGGCTGGCCGCCGATCATGCCGCTGATCTCCGCTGTCCCGGAAAAGGACGACAGTTTTGCCGCGATTTGCATGGTCTCGCCCGCATAAAGATCCGGCAGGATGCGCGGCGTGACATCAACGCCGCTTTCGGAGAATTTGACCTTGAGATCGGTTACGGCCGGTTTCGCCAGCTTGTTGAACAAAGCGCGCATCCGGTCCTCGACCTGGCCTACGCCGCCGATATGCAGAACACTGCCACGACCAAGCTCGGCGGCCCGATTCATCAGATAGGAATTGGGCGCCGAGCCTATGCCCACCATGAAGATCCGCGAGCGGCCAAGGCCCGCCGTGATCGTTTCGAAAAGCTGCTGCTCATTGCCGATCGCGCCGTCGGTCAGAAAGACGACCTGACGCAAGACATCCCGGTCAGCCGCATTCGTATCGACAAGCGCCGCCTGCATGGCCGGGACCATTTTTGTGCCGCCTTCGGCCTGAAGCCGGGAGACGAAACTCTGCGCCTGACCGATATGCTCCATATCGGCGGGCACGGCGCTTGGGAAGAGCAGCTCAAACGTATTGTCGAAACGTACAATGTTGAAGCGGTCGGCAGGCGAAAGCTGTCTCAGGGCATATTTCAGGCTGCCCTTCGCCTGCGCCATGGACGGGCCGGCCATCGAGCCGGAATTATCGATCACGAAGACGATCTCGCGCGGCTTTGGCGCTTGCGGCTGCTCCAGCGTCGGCGGCGTCACGAAGGCAAGCAGATAATCGGCATCGGCAAGCTGCTCGTGGAACAGACCGGCCGATGGCGTTGCGCCCGATTTCGGCGACCATGTCAGCTCGAAATCCTTATCCGCCGGGACTGCGCCATCGATCTTGACGATCTGGACATCGTCGGAGACGGCGTCGATCTTGACCTGATGATGATGGCTCTTGACCTCGCCGAGGGGGAAGCCCGCTTGTAGCCGCACGGTGAGCGTGACGGGATTGGTGGCGGCATGCTCGCGCGGATCGAGAACGGGCGGCGTGATGCGGTCGCGATCCGGCACAGGATCGGAGACCTGGCCCCATCCGGCCTGATCGCTGCCGAAATCGACGGTCTGTATAAGCGGTTTCGGGTTATAGCGCGGCGCAACCACAAGCGGGACGCGGAGCGAGAATTCATTGCCGGATTGCGGCACGGTCTGCTGATATTCGAGCTGCACCACAACCGTTTCGCCAGGGCCGATATTGGCGACCGAGTTGGTAAAAATGTTCGGGCGCTCCTGCTCGACAAGCGCAGTCTTCTTGCCTTCACGCTTGGCTTTTTCATAGATCCGCTTGGCTTCCTTCCGCTCCTTGATTTCGCCGATAATGACGCGCTCACCGATCACCATTTTTAGCGTATCGACCGAGGAATTCTTCGGGAGCGGATAGACATAGACGCCCTCGACCCAGCCGTCGGTGGGATTATAGAAGTGCTGGGTGATACGGGCGCGCGCCGTCGGGCCGGAGACGGTGATATCGACATCGGTGCCAACGAGAGGCGCCTGAACATAGCGGTTTTCCTCAACCGCCTTGAAAAGCAGGCTGCCCGAGCGGGCCTCACCCGGCCGAACCAGACGCAAATCCGCATAAGCGCCTGCAACCGCGCTCAGCAAAATTGCCAAAACCATCAGGGAAAAAACGGCAAAACGAAAATAAATCGTATGGCGCACCTGCTCCGCTGTCGGTCTCATTGCGATTGAAGCGGCCTTTCGGCGCTTGTGTACTGTTTGAAATTCGCCGGTCATGAAAGCTTCTCCTGTCCTCACCTCTGGAATTGCCGGGGTTGAGCTTTCCTCAGAAGCGTCAATGACTTCGAGCGTCTTCTTCACGATAGTTCGGCACCCGCCCGTCCCCAACCGTCATGAAGCGCTTGCCTCTTCGGTCGTTTTACGGATATGTCCGGTTCATTACGGAATTTGCGGAAAGGTAGAGACGTGGCCCGGCGCGCGGATCAATCTTTAGGAGCCGATGAAAGCGAGCTTGCCGCCGCGCTGATTCGCGAGGAGTTGGCGCGCCGCCGTATGACGCGCCAACAGCTGGCCGAGATTGCCAAAATCAGCCTGTCGACGCTGGAAAAATCGCTGTCCGGCCGGCGGTCACTGACGCTGACGACAGTGATCCGTCTGGAAGAAGCGCTAAAGCTTGACCTTCGCCCGCAAAACCAGCCCGCGCTCGCGGACGGTCATCCCGGCCATGCGCCTGATGCGCTCGGCTCTTATGCCCGGCCGGCGGTCACCTGGATGGAGGGCGATTACGTTACATTGCGGCCCTCCTTCAGTGCGCAGGAAGCGATCTATGCCTATCTGACGCAAATCCGCTGGGATCAGGTGGCCTCCAGCCTGGTTTTCTCTGAGTCCGAACGGGTCGATGCCGAATATACGCAGGGCGGCGCGGTTTCAGCCCCGCATCAGTCCGGCCATATCTATTTCGTGACCAATAAGCACGGGCAATACCGCCTGATTATCGTTTCGCGTCCCACGATACGCGGCGAATTGCACGGCATCCTGACGACGCTCCAGGTCGGGCGCGGCGCACATCTGACGCCGATCGCCACGCCCATCGTCTTTGTTCCCCTGCAAACGCTGGAAGACGCGGAATTCGGCCAGATCAAGCCGCATCAGCCTTGTTATGCGGCTTACCGGCGGCTTCTGAAGCGCACCATCGATGAGCCCTTTGCGCTGTTTCTGACCGGGAAATAAGCCGCCCATTGTCGATCGACGGTAAGCCATCACAGCGTAAAAATAGCGATGGCGCTGCCGAGTGAGTCGCGGTAATCAGGCAAGATGACTGATTTCCTTTCGCGCCGCAGTTTTCTGACCACCGCGCTCGGCGCAGTGGCCGCTTTCGGCTTTGACAGCACCGCTTTTGCGCAAAAATCGCGCTATCGTTTTGCCCAATGGGTCAAGCGGTTTCAGCGCCGGGCCCGCAAGCGCGGCATTAAGGACGCCGTCTATAACCGCGTGATGAAGGGGCTGGAGCCGGATACCTCCGTCTATGCGCGCGACCGCGCCCAGCCGGAATTCCGTGAAAAAGCGTGGCAATATCTGAACCGGCGCGTCTCCGACTGGCGGATCGATAGAGGGCGCGAACAGGCGAAAAATCACGCCCCGCTTCTGGAGCGTCTTGAAAAAAAATACGGCGTTGACCGCTATATCCTGCTCGGGCTTTGGGGGATGGAATCGGCTTTCGGCGATGTCGTGACCAATCCCAACCATATGCGGCCCGTTATCCCCGCGCTAGCGGCGTTGGCCTGGGGCGAACCGCGGCGGCGGTCCTATTGGGAAAAGGAGCTGCTCAACGCACTCGTCATCATTCAGCGCGGCTGGGCAAAGCCGGAGGAAATGGTCGGTTCCTGGGCTGGCGCGATGGGCCACACACAGTGGATGCCGGAAGTCTGGTTGAATGTCGGCGTCGACTTCAATGGCAACGGGCGCATCTCCCCTTTTGGGCCGCCCGATGACGCACTGGCCGGTACGGCCCGCTATCTTTTGAAACGCGGCAAATACCGCAAGGGCGAACGCTGGGGCTACGAGGTCAAGCTGCCGAGAAAGCTAAGCGCAAAGACCCGTGGCAGGCGATCCATCAAGGCCTGGCGCAGGCTTGGCGTCAAACGTGCAAATGGCAAGCCGTTCCCTAATAACAGTGAAAGAGCCCGTCTTTGGCGGCCCGCGCGGGGCGGCCCGGTTTTCCTTCTTACGCGGAATTTTTACGCCGTAAAATCCTATAACCCCTCCAATCTTTACGCGCTGGCGATCTGCTATCTCGGCGATCAGATTGCGGGGGAGGGGCCGTTCGTAAAACAATTTCGTGGTGGAG
>CAZMAC010000064.1:0-11100 GCA_964564085.1 uncultured Hyphomicrobiaceae bacterium | reverse complement strand
CGGCCGTGTTGATCCTGAATGACGCCGTGACGGGCTATCCGATCGGTTGTATCGAGGCCTCGCTGATCAGCTCGACCCGAACGGCGGCTTCGGCTGCCCTTGCGGCAGAGCATCTCTCGCCAACACCATTCAAAGGCACGCTCAGCGTGATCGGAACCGGTGTGATCGCCCGCGCGACAATTGAGTGGCTTATGTTCCGCAATTGGCGCTTCGATAAGGTCAATCTGTTCGATTTGAACCGCGATGAGGCCGGGCGTTTCGCCGATTGGCTTCGCCAAACCTATGATCTCAATGCGGATCTCAAAGGCAGCGTCGAAGAGGCCGTTAATGATGGTTCACTGAGCGTTTTCACCACCACGACGCTGGAGCCCTATTTCCAGGATGAGACGGTGTTGAAGCACGCGCCAACGCTGCTGCATCTTTCGCTGCGCGATATTTGCACGAATGTGGTGCTGGGCTCGCAAAATATTACCGATGATATCGAGCATTGTCTCAAGGCAAGGACGTCCCTGCATCTGATGGAGATGGAAACCGGAAACAGAGATTTCATTTCTGGAACGCTGGTCGATGTTCTGAGAAAGAAAATTTCGCCGGACTATAGCCGTCCACGGATTTTCTCGCCATTCGGACTTGGCGTTCTCGACCTTGCGGTCGGCAATCTCGTTCTTGAGACTGCAAAAACATCGGAAGGTGTGATCGCTTTACCCGAGTTTTTTAGTAACTCAGCAAGATGGTGAACAAACGCTTGCTTTTTGAAACGCGGCCGGTTCTGCTAAGTCAAAAAGGGTAGGAACGCTATCTTGTCTTGCCGCAAAAAGCGTAATGATTTTAGGCACTAAGGAGGAACAGGGGCAATGTCACAGGTTTGGAGCTGCAACGAGTGGGATCCACTTGAGGAGATCATCGTCGGTAATCCGCTGGGAGCGAGATTTCCGATGGCGGATCTCAGCACGCAAATCACTGAGTACCCGGACCGTCCGCTCTCAGAGATACCCCAGGGGCCTTTCTCGGATCAGGTTATCGAAGAAGCCGAAGAGGATCTGAACCTCTTTGTTGAGGTCCTGGAAGAGCTTGGCGTAACCGTCAAGCGTCCGGAGACTTGGCCGCATGAGAAGAAATTCTCTACGATTCATTGGGAAACGGAGGGCTACTATAATTACTGCCCCCGGGACATTTTTCTCGTGATCGGTGATCAGATCATCGAGACGCCCAACGTCATTCGCGGCCGGCATCAAGAGACTTTCAGCTACCGTGAGATGCTGATCGATTACATGAAGTCGGGTGCGAAATGGTACAGCGCGCCGAAACCGATGCTGCTGGACTCGCTCTTCGAAGGCTACGATCCGGAAAAGCCGGTGCCGCATGACCATGAACCGGCCTTCGACGCGGCGAATGTGCTGCGCTTTGGGTATGACCTGCTCTATCTGGTCAGCGCAACCGGCAATGAGATGGGCGGCCACTGGCTGCAATCCATCCCGGGCGATCAATATCGCGTCCATTTTATGAAGGACGTCTATTACGGCAGTCATATCGACTCCACTTTCGTCGCGCTACGTCCCGGTCTGGTACTCTGCAATCCCGCGCGGATCAATGAGAATACGCTGCCTGAGATGTTCCGTAAGTGGGACGTCATCTACAGCCCGCCCATGGAAAACACGGATAGATACAGCGCCGACTACCTTGCCAAGTGCATAGGCAGCGACTGGATCGACATGAACGCATTAAGCATCAGTCCAAACATGGTCATGGTGGACAAGGATCAGACCCAGCTCATCAAGCTATTGGAAAAGCATGGGCTCGATGTCGTTCCCATCAAGCTGAGGCATTCCAAGATGATGGGCGGTGGATTCCATTGCATCACGCTGGATACGCGCCGCAAGGGTAAGATGGAGCACTATTTCGATTAAGCTGGAAACGTGAAGTGTTCAGCTAACGAATAATCTGGCGCTTAGGGACCCAGTGTCCCAAGAGCCGCAAGACGTCTTGGGCTAGACGTCACGGGCATTTGAGAGAACATCGTGATTGCAATTGTTATATTAGCCGTATTAGCGGCTGTCCTGGTGCTGACATATGTGGCGTGGAGACGGTATCTCTGGGCATCGGAAAAGGTTATCTCCGATCAGGCCGACACATGTCCATATAGTCTGACGGATGTCTTCGGTAAGCGCCATCTGGTGAATGTTCCGCATCAAGAAGGCATTCAATGGCTTGATGAAGTCTTCAGCCGGTCCGCTCAAAAATATCCGCATATGACCGCACTGCAGATTCCCCATACAGGCGAGTCGCTCACCTTCGCCGAACTCGATGCGCAGGCGGAAAAAGTTGCCGCGGCCATCTCACCTTACCTGGACGGACCTGACCAGGTGGTAGCCGTGGCCATGTCGCAAGACAACTGGCAGATCGTGGCGGCGCATCTGGGCATCCTCAAAGCTGGCGGCACGCTGATGTTTCTCGACACGACGCTGCCGGACGCGCTGATCAGCCATATGCTCGATGATGCGCAGCCGGCTGTCGTTCTCACGCGCGGCCAAGAGGTGTTCCGTGATCAGCCAACTGTCGATTTGTTGAATTTGCCAGAAAAGCTGCCGCGCCGAAATCGGCCGAACTGGTTGGACGATCCGACCCAGCGTCTCGCGACGATCTTCTATACGAGCGGGACGACGGGCATGCCCAAGGGCGTTGAATGTCCGCATGCGGGTTATGTCAATCTGGCGCTGAGTTACGCCGATTATTTCGATCTCGTCCCAGGAATGGACGCAACGTCCCTGACCTCGTCGCTCGGCTATGACGGCAGCATCTCCGAGATGTACAGCGCCTGGGTGTCGGGATGCGCGGTGGTCATGCTGACCAAAGAGCAGGTGCGTTCCGGGCCGGACCTCGTGCCCATCCTCCGCGATGCGGAAGTGACGGTCCTGTTCTGTCCGCCGGTTCTGCTGACGACGCTGACACCAGAGCCGGAAATGGACCTGCCCTATCCGATCTGCCGCTATATCGTGCCCGCCGGCGAAGCCTTCCCGAGTGCGCTGGTGGAACCATGGACGCGGGGACGGCGGCAGATCATCAACACTTATGGCCCGACCGAGGCGAGCACGGATACGAGCCGCCAGAGCCTGCGGCCGGGCGAGCCTGTCACTATCGGATCCCCCTTCGCCAATGTGACCTATGCCATTCTCGAGGTCGATCAGCTTACGCCGCTGGCTCATGGCGAGGTCGGCGAGCTTTGCATTGGCGGGGTGCATGTCGCACGCGGTTACAGAAACCTGCCGGACCAGACCGCCAAACGCTTTATCGACCACCCCCAATTCGGGCGGCTTTACCGCACGGGCGACAAGGCCAGGATCGACATCAAAACGCAGCGCGTGCACTTCCTCGGCCGCATCGATGCGCAGCTCAAGGTCCGCGGGCACCGCGTCGAAGCGCAGGCTGTCGAAGACATTCTGCAAAACCAGTTCAACGAAATCGAAGCAGCGGTTCTGGACTATCAAAAGGAAACACTTGTCGCTTTCGTATCGGCGCCGTCCGTCACGAATGGTGAGATTTCTGAGGTTACGCCCGCACCGGCCGAATGGGCCGCTCAGGTGACAGCCAGACTCGCCGCGCAGCTGCCGGAGCCATCGGTTCCGACCAGTATTTATCTGGTTGAGAATTTCGTTATGAAGGCGGTTTCAGGCAAGATCGACCGCAAATGCCTTCCTGATCTATCGGATATGCTGACAAACGCCCAGCCCGAACACACAGGATCTAACGGAGCTGTGCTCGTCAGCCAGAAGGCCGCTGCAAAGCAGGAAAACTGGGTAGCTGAGGCCGAAGAGATTCTCGACTCAGACGGCGAGGAAGTGCTTGCCATATGCCGGGAAATCATCGGCCCGCATGTCGGGCCCGACGACAGTTTCGCCGACGCCGGTGCGCACTCGATCGTTGTCGCACGTTTGACACAGCGCCTGCAGGCTGCCGGATGGCCAGTCACGGTCCGTTCGCTTCTCAGCGACAGCGATACGGTCCGCAAAGTGGCCAGCCGTGCGAAGGAGCTTCAAGAGAAGAAAAAAGTTGCCCTGTCGCGCCCGAAACCTCGTGTCAACACTATAAGGCGCGACGAAGCGGCGGCCGAAGTGCTTCCGGTTGGATATTTCACGTTTCTTCAGGCCCTGTTTGCCTGCTTCCTTTATTCCCCAGCATTGGCCGTCTTTATTGGTTTGTTCGGTCTTGTTGAGATTGGGTCCTTCTTCACGTCGGCCAACCTGTGGGCGTTCATCGCCGTCGGTTGCGGGCTTTATGTGCTTGGCCTCATCGGCCCCTTCGCGATCCTGCTTTGGGCTTTGATCGTAAAATTCCTGCTCGGCGGGCATGCCTATAAGAACAACGTGACGCCTGGTGTGTACCCGAAATGGAGCAAAATGCATCTGCGCATCTGGTGCATTCGCCGACTGGAAAACATGGTGCTCCTCAGTTTGGGGGCGATGTATCGAAGTGCACCGCTTATGGCCTTCACCCTGCGCCAGCTTGGTGCTCGTGTCGGCAATAATCTTCAGTGTGCGCATGACGCCTTTTTGTCCGGCCCGCTGGATTTGCTCTCAATCGAGGACGATGTCGCCATCCAAACCGGAGCCTATGTTCACATGACGCGGTGGTCGGGGCAGTACCTTCACGTCGGCCCTGTTCATCTCGAAAGCGGATGCAAGATTGGTATGCGGGCAGCGATCGCGCCTGAAGTGACAATCGGAAGCGGTAGCTGGATCACTCCGTTCACGCCTATTCTCAACGATGTCGGGCAAAACGAAATGTGGGAAGGCGCGCCTGCCCGTCTTGGCGGCGGGTATACTGAACTTCGGCGCACAGCGGCGGCCAGCCGTTATGATTATCCGACCTGGCTTTTGGAGACCGCTAATATCGGCATGCAGATTGCCGCGTTCTTCTTCCTGACCGTGATCCCGACGGCGATCATCTTGTGGCTCGCCCGAGGATTTATCCCTGCTGGCGAAGCCGAACTTTCTGGCGCTGGCTTCACCGCCTATGTGCCGACCGGCAATACAGAAATCCCGGAAAATTATTTTACGGTAACGCCGCTTTACACAATCATGTGGCACCTGGGAGCTTATGCCTTCCTCACCACATGGTTCACGATCGTTGCAACCTCGGTACTGGGCTGTCTATTCATCCGCTTCACTGCCACATCGCCAGCGCTATACCCGTCACGTGGGTTTAAATGCGCCTTGTTGATGTTCCGTATAAAGATGATGAACGGTATCCAGAATGTCTGGACTTGGACTATCACCGGACAATATCTGCGTGCGCTTGCCGGCCTGCGTTTCCCGCGGGTTGGGGCATCCGAATGCGACGTGATGTTCAATCTTGTCCCGGATCTCGCGACCGCAGACTCCCAGGTCTTTTGGTCGAATGGCAGCTTCACTAATATGCTCGATTATGGCGCGGAGCATATTAAGCTGCGCCATCTCGATATGCCGCGCAATTTTTTCAGTGGAAATAATTGCGTCGCGGAATATGGGAATTTTCCTGCCAATTTCCTTCTGGGTGTGTCAACGCCGGGCAATGATATCGAATTTCGCCGTCAGATGCGTTCTCGCCATGGCGAGCCGATCACGGTCGCTGGTAATCCTGCCGTAAAGTTTGCAAGCGCCTCATTCGAGGCAGAGAACGAGACGCACCGGCTGCCAAGCTTCTCGCTGTTCCTGGGCCGGGTCCTGCTCAATGACTTTTTCAGTATCGGAATGCTGCGGATCACCGAGGGGCTGATCTTTACGCTGCTGTTCATTTGTCTCATGCGTTTTGGCGTAAACGCTATCGCCGGCGCGGCCGCTGCCCTTATCATGACCGAGGGCGCGTTGGTCTTGCTATCGGTTGCCGTAAAGAGAACGCTGGTGGGCAACCAATGGGGCGCGGCTCATTCAACACCATTCTGGTCCTGGCGGCATTTCACCTATTTCTTCGCGCAGGATTGCTTCTTTGTCTGGTGCAAAGGGCCAATGAAACTCTTCGCCGAGACGATTCTTGCTAATCCAATTCTTCGCTGGATGGGATGCCGGGTTGGCCGACGTACAATCCTGACGAAGCCGCTGCAAGGTTCCGACTGGAACGCGGTCGACTTTGGCGACGACTGCATGATCAATGGTTTTCTGCAGTTCCACACTTTTGAGAACATGACCTTGAAGGTCAAACGGACGCATATCCATAATGGCAGCGCCATAACCTTCGGCGCCACGGTCATGGGCGGCGCGGTCATTGAGCGGAATACCACGCTCCTACCCGTGTCGATGGTTCTCAAGGAGATGCATGTTCCGACAGGTATTTATGAAGGCAGTCCCGCAGAGCCGGCCACGAGCGTATCCGACCTTCGGCCTGGAGTCCTGCCGGACAATGCGCCGAACACCCGCGGTGCGGGCAATGTCACTGCTGCACCAATCGACGATCCGGCCCCGATAACACCGTTTGCTGTATCCAATGACACGAGCAGCTAGTGATTGGGCGAATGAACACTTCGCGGCCAAAGCCCGCGACCGAACCCCTGCATCGGTGCGCAAGGAGGTCTCAGTGCTGTATGCGCCGGCTTCATGGGATCCGGAGACCGTGCCACGCTTTGCGCAGCTTCTTTCGGATGACGAGCTGGAAAGAGCCGGCCGATTCCTCACCGAAGAAAGCAGAGCACGGTTCGTTCAGCGCCGGGCATTTCGCCGCTATTGTGCAGCCGTTGCGCTCGGATCGCCGGAGCCTCTGTCGCAGTTCGTTTTCATGGAGAACGAAAAGGGCTGTCCCTATCTCCCGCCGCTACCGGACATGTCGTTCAGTTTTTCGGCATGCAGGCTCGGTTTCCTTGGGGCGTGGTCGGCAAAATACCGGATTGGCGTCGATATCGAGGATCCGGCAAGGACGGAGGAAATCGCGGATCTCGCAAATCGCTTCTTTTCTGAAGCCGAAGCAGCGGCCGTTAAAATGACGGACGGGCAGGCTTACACGCAGAGATTCTTTAAGCTCTGGAGCCTTAAGGAAGCGGCTTTGAAATCAATCGGAGAAGGGTTGCCATATGGCCTCGACGCATTCCAGTTCGAACTGAAACCGGAGCCATGCGTCGTCGAGGCTCCCCATGATTACGGCGGACCAGGACTATTCAACGCTCACCAGATTGGTGGAAGCGATGATTGTGCCGCTATTATCATCCGGAGCGCAATATGATGTGTTACGACAATTACAATTATCGGCTTTGTAGATTTCGTCAAAATGTAAAAATGTTTTTCCATACCGTGTATTTATTGGCAGCGATACAATTCATACAACCCATTCAGGGGCGATACATTCTGCACATTATTAACTGAAAAGATTGGGCCTTCAATCTACCTACCCTATGAAGAGAGAGGACAACATGAAAAAAATCTTAGCATCTATTAGCATTCTCGCTTTGTTTGCTATGCCTGTATTTGCCCAGGAGAATCAAACCGAGGCACAACCGGAAGCGGAAGCGGAAGAAGCATACACACCTCCAACTGCGCAAGAAGTTGAAAAAGCTGTAACAGCTATCAATAACTTGGCGAATAACGACGAGTCGTCGGATGCCTATTGCGATATTCTTGACGAAGAGTCGAACATTAAGGAGGGTGATACCGCAGCAGAAGACGCAGTCGCGAAGAAGTTAGACGCCTTCCTCGCCGGTCTGGGCGAAGATGCCAGGCTGGCCTTCGATATGGACGAGACGATCGATCGGGCGTCCCCGGAAGGACAGAAGCTTGGCGGCGCTTTTCTGAACCTCGAAGATCAATGCATAGCAGAAGAGGCCGGTGGCAATGAGGCCTCAGAAGGCTGATTTCTGCTGATATGGGCTAGACTGTATAATTGTAATGAGCTGACCTGGGCGGTTTGTCACAATCCGGGTCAGCTCTTACGGCTAGCCAGCATAACGCCGATTGTTCAAACTTCAGGCTTGCATTTTGATCATGGCCTCTAACATTACGGATCAAATTAAAGCCAGGTGAGATTGTGAGAAAGGGCTTACAGACATGTCACTAGATCGAGACATCGAAAGGTGGATGGAAAAAAACAATGTTCCAGGTCTTGCAGCTTGCATTGCATATGAGGGCAGAATTGTCTGGTCTAACGGCTATGGTTGGGCGAACATAGCGAAGAAAATTCCGTTCACCGCAGATGAAACGCTCTTCCAGATTGCTTCCATAACAAAAACCTTCACCGCGACCGCGATCATGCAATTGCGCGATAAGGGGCTGTTCGCACTCGATGACGATGTCAACAAATTCCTGAAGTTTTCTTTACGCAATCCGAGGCATCCAGATAAGCCGATCACATTCAGACATCTGCTGACCCATACATCCTCGATCGATGATGACGATTGTATCTACACGCTTTATGCCCCTGGCGACCCTGACAGGTCGGTTGAAGATGTCGTTACCGAATATTTCACGCCTGGCGGCGCATTATGGCGAGACAGCAATTTTCTCAAGAATGCGCCCGGGCAAAAGGAGAGTTATTCCAATATCGGTTTTGCCTTGCTTGGCCATCTTGTGGAGGTGATAAGCGGGCAGTCTTTGGAAGACTATATGCAGGAAAACATCTTCAAACCCCTAAATATGAATGAAACGTCGTTTTATATCGGCAAGTTTGATGATCAGCAGCAGGCTCGCTGCTACACCTATACTAAGAGGCCCAAGAGGCAGCTATGTCCGGGTGACGGCGATGGCAATCTTCTGCCAATAGGAATATTACCGCAAGCCGGTTTCAATGAGCACGCTCTCTACAGTTACCCCACACTTGCCGACGGCATGCTCAGAACGAGCGCGAACCAGCTGGCTCATTTCATGATCGCCATGATGAATGGCGGGCGGTTTGAGGGAACGCAATTCCTTAAGGAACAAACTGTCAGAGAGATGCTGACCGGCAGAAAGCAAGGCTTGGGATGGGCACGGACGGACGATTTCTGGGGCCATGATGGCGGCGATCCGGGATGTTCGACACAGCTGCTGTTCGATACGGAAGATCAAGTCGGATACATCGTGTTGGCCAATAGCGATGCCGAATTAGATGATCTCATAGAATTGCTTGAAGACGAGGCGGAAGACCGATTTCTTGACTAGAAAAGGTGGATGCTCATTGTTCTGAAAATCGCCAGATTCATGAAGACCAGGGATTATTATATGCAAAAATCACTCCTGATCCCTAGCCTGTCTAACACTCTGCTGGATTACCAGGACCATCTAAAGCCATAGATTTTACCGGCGGCAATCTGCAGGGACATCCCAAACTCCAAGAATGACCTGAAGGCGGAGGTTTCGTAAGGGACCACCGCAGAAGGAGAAGTAGTGTGAGAACGTCAATCTTTTTTATGGTTATCCTGCTCGGATTAAGTACGACCAGCCTGGCCCAGACGCCTGAGCGGCTTTGCGTGGCTGATCCTGACAAAATGCCCGCCTCCTGGCAACCGTCACCTGAGCTGGAGAAAAGCTTAAACCACACGCCATGGTCGCAGGCCGAAGCCAAAGATGCCGAATATGCGAAAAGAACCGGCATCGATGAAATGCTCAGCCTCTACAAAGAGAAGCCTTCCGCGGTCAAGAATATGTTTGATGATTCGGTGGCATCGCTGCTTCAAATGACCTATGCCAGCGCAAATGAGCCGGAGCTTGACGCCAAAATCCGCGATGCAGCTCGTGACAACTTGACGGCACTGCTTACGCCCTATCTGGAGCGTAAACCTGAAACTGCCGAATGCGATGAATTTGAAGACCTGCTACCGCTCGCAATATTTGCGCACAGGCTCTATCCAGACGGCCATGAGTTAACAAACGTCGTCACGACACGCGTCAACTCCGCCTTTGGCGCTTGCGGCACGCTCAAAACCGCGACTGAAAACATCCTCCAAAAAGTCCGGACGGACAATCAAGCCCCAGAGGAATATATCGATTTACTTGAGGATCTTTTTGACCTCTATGCCTGGGCGCTTTTGTTGATCGAGGCGGAGCTCTATCCGGACATCGAACTGCCGAAAGACGCCCGAACCTTTGGCGATCGGGCCTGGGCCTATTTCGAGGACTTGGCCCTCCCCGGAGCGGGTAAATTCGAGAAGGGCGCGAAGGATGTAAGGTTCGTCACACTCGCAGATCTCGCCACACACCTCACACATATACCAAGCGGCCTGGGACGGTTCCCCATCTATGTCTCTGACAAACCCGATCTCTACAGTTTTACGCGCGAAAATTTCTATCCGATGATGCAAACAGGTGATCGCGACTTGTTTTCATTGTTCGTCGACACACTCCGTCAGTATGGCTGTAATGCGAAGAACGATGTACAGGTGCGCGACGGAACCCGCTATCTGCTCACGGACTTTCATAAACGCAATGACAAATGGATGAACTATAGCGAGAAGCGCAAGACGTTCACAGACCCGATTGAATACATAAAAATTCATCACGTATGGACGGCCTTGCTGGGCATTCGGGATCGGAAACTGGAGCGGCCAAAGCCTGGCACTTATGGCGCCCTCGTTCGCCGCTGGCTGCCCTATCCAGACTAACTGAGCGGCGAAAGCCCGTTCTTGGAGCAAAGCGAAGAGCGCTTCGTTCAACATGCATAAAAAAAATCGGTCAATCTGGCTGTCTGGCACTGATAGAGCGAGGACCGCGACTGGTTTTAAGACGGATCTGATGGCGGCAGCTTAGAAATGCTGCATCGGAGAAAGAGAAGCATCATGATCAGAAAGATTTTATTTTCGGGGGTATTGCTGGCGCTAAGCACCGGCAGCCTGGCACAGACGGCCGGACCGCTATGCGTCCTTGATCCCGCTAAAATGCCGGAGAGTTGGCAGCCTCCAGTTGCATTGCGCAAGAGCCTGGACCCTGCGCCCTGGTCAAAGGCAGAAGCCAAAGACGCCGAAAATGCCAAGAAAAAAGGCGTCGATGAAATGATCGCTTACTTTAAGCGCGATCCGTCCGCTCTGGAAATCCCCTGGGGAGATGCCATCGAGGCCCTGATCCAGGTGACTTATGCCAGTGCAAATGCGCCAGAGTTCGATGCAAAGGTCCGCCGGATCGCGCGCGGTAACCTCACGACACTGATCAAACTGTTTTTCGAGCGCAAACCCGA
>CAZMAC010000063.1:0-11151 GCA_964564085.1 uncultured Hyphomicrobiaceae bacterium | reverse complement strand
GGTCGTAAACTGTGGCAAGCTCACCGCAAAGCGCCTCGCTAAGAAGCGGGGCTTCGAAACGGGGAACGATCCGGACAGTCGCCACCGAACCAACAACCTGACGTAGTTCGCCTTGCGCATAATTTGGCGCTTGAACTTTTTCTTTCAGTGAAGCGGCTGCCAGATCGTCCCGGTAGACATGCCGCCTCGGATCAAGCTTTCCTGCCGTCATGCCCGAGGATAGACCCTTCTAAGATAGTCAAGGACCGCACGGGCGCATTGAGCATCTCCGCCGACGGGTTTTCCCGGCTGCGGACGCGGAACCCAGCCATAAATGTCGAAATGGGTATAGGTTTGAGCCGTTTTTACAAAACGTTTCAGAAAGAGGGCCGCCATGATCGAACCGGCAAAAGGCTCAGAAAAGATGCTCTTAACATCGGCAATCTGGCTATCGAGAAGCTGATCATAGGGACTATAAAACGGCATCGGCCACATCGGATCACCGAGTCCTTCTCCAATGTCGGTCAGCTTTTTCGCAAGCTGATCGTCGGTGGAATAAACCGGCGGCATATCTGGTCCGAGAGCAACGCGCGCCGAACCTGTCAATGTGGCAAAACTAAATATATGCTCCGGCGCTTCCTCGTCGGCGAGGGCGAGAGCATCGGCCAGAACGAGCCGGCCTTCAGCATCAGTATCTCCAACCTCGACATGAAGCCCGGCCCGGCTTTTCAGCACATCGCCGGGGCGGAAAGCATTGCCTGAAATGGCATTCTCAGCCGCCGCAATAAGTAGTCGCAGACGAACGGGGAGCTTGGCGCCGATAATCATGGCGGCGAGCGACAAAGCCGTTGCCGATCCACCCATATCCTTTTTCATCAGCGCCATGCCGGAAGACGGCTTGATGTTCAATCCGCCCGTATCGAAGCAAATGCCCTTACCGATAATGGTAACCTTCGGATCGCTCTCAGCGCCCCATTGCATGTCGATGAGCCGCGGCGCGCGGGTGCTCGCGCGTCCCACAGCATGGATCATCGGGAAATTTTCGCTGAGGAGATCATCGCCGACAATAACATTGCAATCCGCCCCGCAGTGGCTCGCAACACCGCGCACCGCTTCTTCCAGCTCGGCAGGCCCAAGATCGTTGGAAGGGGTATTGATGAGATCGCGTGCAAGCCAGGTTGCGGCCGCAATATTGACCACCTCATCAAGATTGGCGCCCTCAGGCAGACGAAGCCTTTTCCCGGCGCCATTTCCGTTCCCATTCGACTTATAACGCTTAAAAGCATAATGCCCCAGCGCCCAGCTCAGCGCGGCAAGGCCTGCATCTTTGACCTCCCATCCCAGATGGTAATTGCCGGGCGGCAGAAGTGCGGGCAAGCTACCTGGAAAAAGCGAGCTTGCCCCGCTGCCAAGACGATCATCCGTGCCGACAATGATGCCCGAAAGCGCGTCTTTCTCCGGGAGTAAGGCCCAACTCCCAGGTGCGGGCTTGAAATCAATCGCTTTAAGCCAGGCGTGATGCGAAGGGGCGATTTGCGGCGGGAAACGATCGCCATCCTTTTGGCTTTCGGCCAGCCATATCGGGAGAGTGCTCTCATTCGAGCCGGTTTGGAGAAAAAAATCGGAAATATGGTCGGAAAGATCTTTAAGATTTGGAAGCATCGGCTCTTCTTTGCAGCGATTCTCGGCTTATTGGTAAAAATTCAAGCTTGCGCGCGGATTGAAACGTCAAATCATCGACTTTGATAGGGCGCAGACTGGTCTGATATCATAATTTCCGTTGCTAGGATAATTCGATCCAAAAGCAAAAGCCAGTAGACGAAATGACAGGTCGCAAGTCGTTTGAAAGGAGATCCAGGCGAATGAGTGAGATCTATGAGCTGATTATCGGAGATAAGAATTATTCCTCCTGGAGTTTGCGGCCCTGGCTGCTGCTAAAGCATTTCGGCATCGGCTTTGAAGAAAGATTGATCCGGCTGCGCAGGCCCGAAACACACGCAGAGATTTTAACGCACTCACCATCTGGCAAAGTTCCAGCTCTGAAGGCCGGGGATCTCATCATTTGGGACAGTCTCGCAATCATCGAATTTATCGCTGAAAGACATCCAAATCTGGCGATCTGGCCGGGCGATCCTTCCGCACGAGCGATTGCCCGTTGCGTTTCGGCTGAAATGCATTCGGCCTTTTATGCCCTGCGCAATGAGTTCCCAATGGATTTTGTGAATGTGCTCGGCTTTCCGCAAGCCAGCGAAAAGGCACTTTCAGACATTCGCCGAATTGTCGCAATTTGGATTGAGTGCAGGCAGAGATTTGGCGGCGAAAGCGGTTTTCTTTTCGGCGACTTTTGCGCCGCCGATGCGATGTTCGCACCAGTTGCAAGCCGTTTCGTGACCTATGAAGCCGAGCTTTCCCGTTTTGGAGATGACGGAACGGCTGCCAAATATCGCGACACGATCATGGCGATGCCGGAATTGCGGCAGTGTACCGAAGCTGCCCGGCTGGAGAGTTAATCCGTCAAATAGCCTTAAATTTTATCATAATATGTGAATATAATCACTCATCCCGTTGTTTCTACTTATATATTCGGCAAACGAATCCCTTTTTATTCAAATTCAACTATTCGAATTCTAAAGGCTTTATTTTGGGAATTTTCAGGCCATGCGGACGACATTTCAGTCCTGCGCGCTTCTATCAACATTTGCGATCTTCCTGACGGGATGCGAAACAAGCGTCCCTCGCAGTAAACCGGCGTCCCTTCCTCTTATCAGCCAGCATTGGGACTCCACAACGCTGTCTTCTGCCGACGATGCCGTTAAGCTATCGAATTCTTTCAAAAGAGTCGGGGCTCATCGCGATGCTTTTGCGGTATTGGCAGAAGCTCATCGGCGTTTTCCAGCCAATGTCGAGCTTTTATCCGCTTATGGCCGTCAGGCTGCCGCCATCGGACAAGACGAGATCGCCGTCCGGCTTTTAGAGCGTGCGCTCAGAGCCGATCCAAGCGATTGGCGCGCTCTTTCGGCCCTTGCGGTGCTTAAAGGCCGCAAGGGCAATCATGATGCGGCGCGGTCGGAGCTCGTCAAAGCACGGCACCTTTCCAACGATGATCCAGGCGTTTTAAATAATCTGGGCATGAACGATTTGCTCGGCGGGCGTCCCAAGGAAGCAGCCATATGGTTTCGCAAAGCGCTCACTTCACCAGATCTTGACCAAGCCCACACCGTCAAACTCAAACAGAATTTGGCGGTCGCTCAAGCAGTGACAGGCGAATTCGATTTGGCGGATCGCTTAGCGGGCAAACGGCTGCCGCGCAGGCTGAAATATGCAAATTCAAGCGAGATCGCCGCCTTTATGGGTATTTCGGATTTTCGTCCGGTGCAGGGGTCGCCCGGCTGGGGAGCGCGTCTTGCCGATGCATCTGATGTGTTTGCAGATCCGTTGCGGTAATGCTTCTTGTACTTTGCTTAAGCGTATCGCCTGCTTCCATAAGCGCTGGTGCTAGAATGACTGTCAGCAGCACGGGGAGGAAAAAGACGACCAGCGGAACGGCAAGTCGCGGCGGAAGGGCAGCCGCCTTATATTCGGCTTCGGCAATTCGTGCCTCGCGGCCTTCGCGCGCCGCCGCTGTGAGCGCCTGGCTAATCGACGTGCCGTGACGCTCAGCCTGAACGAGCGCGGCCGTAATCAGCTTCACGTTCGGTAAGCCGATCCGTTGGCCGAGATTGGCGTAAGCCCGCCATCTGATCGGCAGGTAAGACAGCTCCGCCATCGTCAGGCTGAGTTCTTCAGCGAGTTCCATGCATTGCGGTGAAATATCTTTTGTCACACGGCTGAGCGCCGACTCCGCCGACATGCCGGACTGCACACAAATCAAGAGGAGATCGAGCGCATCAGGAAAGGCGCGTAGAATAGTTTTTTGGCGCTTGGCAATCAGCCTGTCGAGGCAAAGGCGCGGCAGGACATAGCCAACCGCACCAGCGGCAACGCAAAAAGCGAGCGCCGATGTGGAGGCAAGGCCAGTTGGTAAAAAAATCGCAAATGCTAAAAATGTGACGAGCGAGAAAAAAAGGGGTGTTGCCGCGCGGAAGAACAGGAAAATGGCCTCCGCACCCTGCCCCCTGAAGCCTGCCATGCGCAATCGGACGGAAAGCCCACCATCAGCATTGCGCTCTTCATCCTGAAAACGTTTTAAAAGCTGTCTGAGTAAGCCTTTTTTCTCCTACTGTACCTTCCGTATACTGCGCATCGCCAGATCGCTGAGACGCTTTTCACGCAACCGGTCGCGTTCCCGCGTAACGCCGCGCAACCTTGCTTTGAGCTTCGGATTATCGTCGCCGGGCAAGGCAAATGCAGAAATCACCCCGAATACAGCGATGGCGGCAAGCGTCATTGCTATCGTCGGACTACTGAGCCACTCCGCCCCCATAGAGCCCTCATACTTCGATCCGCGCCATGCGGCTCAAGACAAATACGCCGCAGATAAGCCAGAAAGCGCAGAAAATACCGATCCGTCGGCCTGTTTCATCCGTCCAAAGATAGGAAATATAGCCGGGTGCCAGGACCGCCGTTATACCGATCACCAGAAATGGCAGCGCACCTATAATCAAGGCGGACATCCGGCCTTCAGCGCTTGAAATCCGGATTTTCGTGGCGATTTTATCGCGGTCGCGCAGAACCCCGGAGAGATTGGCGAGTGCGTCGGTAAGATTGCCGCCGGCCTGGCTCTGTGCTGACATGACCATGACGAAAAAACGGACCTCCGGCGCAGGCATGACTGCCGCGAGCTTCTCCATCGCTGCCGGAAGCGATACACCGGCCCTGAGCTGTGCAACGATCACCTCAAATTCCTGCCGCACAGGATCTGCCGCATCGCTTGCGACCATTGCGAGGCAGTCCATCAGCGAAAGCCCGGATTTGGCACCTCGAATGATGGTGTCGACGGCGGGAGAAAAAGCCCTCAAGAAAGCTTGGCGTCTTCGGGCAGCGCGTAACATGAGGTAGCGTTGGGGCAGGAACCAGCCAAGCAATGCGGCGCCGACTGCCGAAGCAGGCATCGCAAATCCGGCAAGCTTTGCAATGCTGAACAGAACGGCAGTCATCATGGAACAGATCGTCAAATAGCGTTGTACACTTATCCGTAGTCCCGCAGCGGCAAGCTGTTTTTCGAGCCGTGACATACGGCCTGCCTTACTTCGCTGCGTTACGGATTTCAACGCTGCTTCCTGCGCACGCCGAACGCTTCTCGTGGCCGGAATAATATTCTCTGCTCGCCCGCCTTTCAGAAGGGTCTCAAAAACAGCGCTGCGTCTGTTGGAAAGAGGTGGACGGACGATCAGAGGATAAAAGAACGTAAAAATAAACGCAGCAGCGCTAACGGCCGCCAGCACCGGCGCAAGGAAACCAATGCTGCCTGGATCAACCATAGCTACCTCCGGCTTTGGCTTGCGCTTCGGTCCGTTCCGCTGCCGCCAAGGCTTCTGCAAGCCGCTGTTCCAGGCCGAAATATCGCGCCCTCTCAGCAAAGCGCGGCCGCGAGATTCCGGTAAAATGGTGGCGCCCCAGGATACCGGCATCGCCGTCCTCGCCGAACACTTCAAAGCGCACCAGGTCTTGCACAACGATGATGTCACCTTCCATACCGACGACCTCGGTAATGTAGGTGATGCGCCGCTTACCATCGCGCATCCGGGCAACCTGAATGATGATATCAACAGCGCCGACGACCATTTGGCGGATCGCACGCAAAGGGAGATTGAACCCGGCCATCAGGATCATGCCTTCCAGGCGGCTCATAGCCTCACGCGGACTATTGGCGTGCAGCGTGCTCATCGAGCCGTCATGGCCCGTATTCATCGCCTGCAGAAGATCGAAAGCTTCTGGCCCCCGCACTTCGCCGACAATAATCCGCTCCGGACGCATCCTCAGGCAATTCCGCACCAGATCTCTCATTGTGACCGCCCCTTCCCCTTCCAGATTGGGCGGGCGCGTCTCCAGCCGTACAACATGGGGCTGCTGCAATTGCAACTCTGCCGCATCTTCGCAGGTCACGATGCGCTCGTCGGGCGAAATGTGACCCGTCAGGCAATTCAAAAGTGTCGTTTTGCCGGATCCGGTCCCTCCCGAAATCAAAATATTGCACCGGCAATGGCTGATGATCTCCAGAATGGCCTGCGCAATGGGCGACAGCGCTCCCATCCGGACAAGCTGATCGAGGGTCAGCCGGTCGCGGCGGAATTTACGGATGGTGAGCGCCGGCCCATCCAGCGCGAGCGGGGGGAAAATAATATTGACACGGCTACCATCTGGCAGGCGCGCGTCGCAAATCGGCGTCGACTCATCAACCCTCCGTCCGACGCGGTTCGCAATACGCTGACAAATATTGGCGAGTTCCTGATTATCGGCGAAGCGGATCGGCGCCGGGCTAACGCGCCCATCAATTTCGATGTAACATTCGCGGGCGCCATTGATCATGATGTCGTTAATGCTGTCCTCAGCGAGCAGAGGCTCAAGAGGACCAAGCCCCAAAACGTCATTGCAGATTTCTTCAAGCAGTTCCTCGCGTTCGCCCCCTGTCAGCGCGGCCGAACTTAAGTTAAGGATCTCGCTCGCCAGCGCGCGTAATTCGCTTTTCGCGTCAGAGGTCGATAATTTAGCCAGTTCACTGAGATCGATGCTATCGATCAACGCATCGAAGGCCGATTTCTTGATCTCGTAAAATTTGTCCGATCGCGCAAAGCGTCGTCCCGCCGCGAAGGCGAAATTCTGATCCATGGAGAGTGATGATGACTTGCCAGCCGTATCAGCGATGGTTGGACGCATTTGGACTGAACGAACAGGCTCTGAAATCGCGGCTGGATTGGGTCGGTTTATGTGGCGCTTCCCGAACATGGGCGCCCTCAACCAGCAAGCTTACGGCTAAAACGGTCGATCAAAGGCTTGATCAGCCCGCCGGCAGCTTTGGGGGCGCGGGCCTTGCCCCCCAGTTTTTCAGCGATAAGCCGGAACAGGCTGAGTTGCGATGCCTTGGGAGCCAATTCGCCGATCATCAGTCCATTATTGGCTGCGGTCCCGAAAAGCTGTGTGTCAAATCCGATCGAGGCCGCAGGCTCGATATCCAGCGCATTGGCAAAATCCCGCACCGAGATTTCCGGACGCCGCGGCATCCCGACTTTATTCAGGATCAGCAGTGGCGCCCTGCACTCCTCGCGCAGTGGACAGATGGTATCGAGGAGATTTTTGGTGTTCCGCAGATTGGCAAGATCGGGCTCAGCTGTGATAACAACATCATCGGCCCGCTCGATCAAGCCGCGTGACCAGTCGCGCCATTCGCGCGGTAAATCGGGAAGAGTAAAGGGCGTGGTTTGCCTGGCAATTTGCACAAAACAAGTCGCGCTTTCGGGCTCGATCGTAAGCTCAGTGTCCAGCATATAGGACCCCGTGAGCAAGCCGAGCTGATCGGAACATCGGGAAAGAAGCTTGCTCATCATGGCTGCATCGAGCTTGTCGCTCGCCGACAGCGCATCATAAAGACCCTGGACACCATCCTGATTGAAATCGAGGCCAAGCGTACCGAAAGCCAGATCGAAATCGGCGATCACCGTTTCGGCTTTCAGCGTCTCCGACAGCACCCACCCCACATTATGACACATTGTGCTCGACCCGCAGCCGCCTTTAGCCCCGATAAAGGCGATCACACGCCCTTGCGTCTCAACCGAGGGGTCCTTCATGGCGGCGGCGATGCTCCTGGCCAGCTCAGCCGGATCGACCGGCGCGACCAAATAGTCGCTCACATGCCGATGTAGCAATTCGCGGTAGAGCACGACATCGTTGACATGACCGATCACGATCACCTTGACGCCCTCATCGCAAAATTCCGCCAGACGTTCCAGATCGGCGAGCATCCCGGCTGGTTCGCGAAGAGACTCAACAATAATCAGATCGGGGCTCGGCGCGTCGGCGTAGACTACCTTGGCCGTCTTCATTCCGCCCATGCGTATGCATGTTTCGGCCATTGCAAACCGGCGTTCTGACAAAGCCTGAGCAGCACGATCGGCGGTCCCGTCATCTTCGCAGAACATATCAATGCGTGAACGGAGCAGATCGGATGCGCTTTCAAGAGAATGCATAGCAGATTTCGGGATGCTGGTTTGCCGTAATACGTTTCCGGTCATGGCTTGACCGCCGTCTGGTTGGATTGAACCGGCGCGCTCGCCACAGCAGTTGAGGCCTTGGCGCGGCTTTGAAAATAATCGCTGAAGACCGCGTCCCGCCGCATGGCATCGCGTGGCTCATCCTCTCGCGGGAGGTAAAGATCGGTCGCATTTTCCGCCAATGCTACAAAATTGGACCTTGTGGCACAGCCTGGCCGCCATGCGTCCTGAGCACGCGCGTTTGTGCCGCAGCCGGATGTTGCGTAAAAAGTGTCGTCGTCTGGCGTAGCGTTGTTGGCACAGGACGATAAAACGATCGAAAGCGGCAAGAGAATTGCAGCTTGAACAGTGTATTGTCGCATCCGGCCCAGCCTGTCCCCGCTCATGAACGCCCCCCTAATCGATTATAAAGCCGTAGCCGCTATCACGCCACGCCAGTACTCGGTCCTTTGAGGCGGGCTCCCCAGTATTTCCGTGAACGCTCGACCCGTTCGCCCCCGGAACCGCCAATGCACTTTCTTGAGTTGCGCTTACGAGGATCGGTGTCACGATCACAACCAGCTCCGTCTCGGAGCGCACGAAATCTTCGCTGCGGAACAGCGCACCAATCACCGGAAGCTTCTGGAAGCCCGGTAGGCCATCGACATTGCGCCGCGTCTGAGAGGAAATCAGCCCTGCCATCACCAGCGAGCCCCCACTTGGCATCTCCAGCGTGCTGCTCGCCCGGCGCACCCGCAAAGCCGGAATGGCGATCTCATTGACGGTAACGGCGCCCTCATTCGTCAGCTCGCTGACTTCGGTCGCGATCTGCAGGCTGATCCGTCCTTCAGATAGTACGACCGGCGTGAAGGACAGGCCAACGCCGAAAGGCTTAAAGGTAATTCTTGTCCCTTCGCTGTCGCTGCCGACAGGAACCGGATATTCGCCTCCAGCAAGGAATTTGGCTGTCTCGCCGGACACCGAGGTGAGGTTCGGCTCCGCCAGCGTCCGCGCAAGACCGTTGCGTTCAAGCGCCTGGATGATCGCGTCGATCCGCGCATTCCCGTTCCCCCACCCTGCACCAAAGACGTGACCGGCGCCCGCACCGCCCAAACTCTCCGTCACGGCCTGGAACGCAACCGCCGGTGCGGTACTGCTTGAAATCGGAAAGCCTGTCTCCGCAATTTTTACGATCGCAACATTGCCGGACGACAGCGCACCGCGAACATCGACACCGAGCCGCTGTATGACGCTCCGGTTCATCTCCGCGACCTTGACCTTGAGCAGCACCTGCTCCTTCGCCTTGACCTCAAGCATGTTCAGCACCTGCTCGCGCGTGGCGGCGAAGCGCCCGGCAATCTCGGCGACGCGAGTCGCATCAAGCGGATTTGTGACACTGCCCGTCACGACAATATTATCGTTGATCGACTCCAGCCGAACATCAGCCGCTGGAATAAGCCGCTTGATCAAAGCCGAAACCGGCGACAGATCGCGCTCGACACTGACATCGAGCGTCAACATTTGCGTCCCGCCCCGCCCGATGAAACTTGCCGTTGCCTGACCGAGTTTCTGCCCGATCAGATGAACGCGGCGGGTCGTACGCACGACCGCCTCGACAATGGCCGGATCGGAAATCACGACTTCGCGCACGTCCTCCGGCAGGCTGATCGCGACGGATTTGTTGAGCCCCACCTTGACCGGCCGCGCGGCCTCAGCCGGCCCCGTCAAGCTTGGCCGGATGTCCGCGCGCGCTACTTCGTCCTCCGCTCTTACAGGCATCGCGGCTAGGTAAAGCGTCGCAAGAAAACAGCCAAACCGAAAAAACTCCGTCTGCTGCCGTTTCATTATTGCCCCCAATTCTCTCTTGCCCCTGCTGACGAACGGCCAAATTTCATGATTTTAATGCCGCTCTCGTCTTCTGCCGTCCAGTCAACGTCCGGTGCAATCTCGCCAAGCGCCGCAATGTCGCTGATTGGGATCAGTGCCAGCGAAATCTCGCCGCTCGCTTTTGCGCTCTCCACGATTCGGGCTTGCTCCGGTGTCAGCTCCAGCGTTGCGGTGCGGGCGGCGGCATTATTGTTTTGCGCCAGCACGGAGTTGCCGATAGCGAGCACTTTGATCCCGCGTAAGACGGTTCGGGTTCGGGGGCGTTCCTTCCGGCGGTCGCCCATTTGCCGGGTCCAAAGCACATCGACGCGGTCATTCGGCTGGATCAATCCGCCCGCTGCACTTTCTTCTTTCATCGGTACTGCAATGGCGCGTTTGCCCGGCGCGATCAGCGCGGCAGCAAAACTCCCTTCGCCCGGCCTGACGAGCTTGGCTTCCGCGACAGGTTCCCCTTGTATGAGTGGATAGCGCGCAACAGCGTCTTTGAACGGAGGAATGCTAGCGCCGCGGCGGCGCGATATCGCATCGGACGGCACGCTGTCGCCAGGCCAGCCCTGCCAGCGCAGATCGCTTAAGGCAACCGTCTCGCCTGCCGCAATCGCACGGTGCATAACGAGGATCTCAACATCGGGCCTCGCCGGTTTTTCAAGCCTTGCGGGCGGCGCGGTCACGGTCTTGCGGACCGCCAGCGCGGCCCCGGCAGCAGAACCTGCCGCTAAAAGCAGGATTAGCCCTCGTGCAAACCGCATTCCTCAAACCCCCATCGTTTGACGGCAAACGCCATCACTCAGAGGTCTGATCGGAAATTGCTAACAGATGGTTAATTTGTGAGTAGGGGCAAATACCAATGTGGTATTCACTAAGTAATTAACGCTATAAGCATAATTACGAAGCAATGCAATTAAGCAACAGTGAGGCAAACAGCAATAGATTATGCATTTCTCCTAATATTCCTAGTTAAAACTTTATATACATTTAACTCAAATACGGCTGTTTGAGGGCGATGACGCGGCAATAATTGGCCCACGCTTAACAGCCTCGCGAGAAGCGGATTTTGGTTTGTGTTGCGTTGAGTTGTGTTGGCTATGAGATGTATTGCGTTGATTATAACGCGTCGAGGCGCGATGGTCTGTCTGCTGAGCTTCATTTGTGCTCCAGT
>CAZMAC010000062.1:0-11210 GCA_964564085.1 uncultured Hyphomicrobiaceae bacterium | reverse complement strand
GCCTGCGCCAGCCGCACCAGCTCGTGCTCCATGTTGATGATCTGGTCGAGCCGGGCGCGGAACAAATCCTGCTCGCCGCCGTCCCATCGCTCACGAGGTATCGCCATTGCCGCCTCCCGACTCACCGCTGCCAACGCAATTGAATCACGGCTTGCTGCGCAAGGAAATCGCAAAACGAAATTGTAAGAAAATGACCGCCAAAGCCCCAAATCCTGCAAATCCCTAATCGGTGTCAGGAAAAATCAGACAGCCTTATCAATGGCTTGGCGATAGTTCACGGGGGACGAGCAAGCAGATTAAACGACTAATAATTCATCTTCGTCTACTTTTCAGATAAAAATACATTCGTGGCAACTTCGTGATAACCTATGCGGCCGCGATAGTCTGCCGACGGATTTGCGTGCGGGGCTGGAAGGTACGGGTTTCGATATAGTCCATGACGTGACCGGCAATATTGATGCCGGTCGTCTTTTCAATTCCTTCCAGACCGGGGGAGGAATTGACCTCCAGAAGCAAGGGCCCTTTTTCAGACCGGAGAATATCCACGCCAGCAAATTTGAGCCCCATAATGCGTGCGGCCTTGACCGCCATCTTGCGTTCTTCCGAGGTGATCTTAACGGCATGGGCTGAGCCGCCCTTATGCAAATTGGCGCGGAAATCGTCGGAAGGCGCCTGCCGGCGCATCGTCGCAATAACCTTGCCGTCAAGCACAATGCAGCGAAGATCCTGCCCGGCCGCATCGGCAACAAATTGCTGCACAAGGAAATTGGCCTCCGCGTTCCGGAATGCATCGATAACGGACTGAGCCGACTTCTTGTTCTCCGCAAGGACAACGCCCTTCCCTTGGGAGCTGTATAGAAGTTTTACAATAAGCGGCGGGCCGCCGACCATTTGAATCAGGTCATCGGTATCATGGGGCGAACTTGCAAAAGCCGTCGTCGGCATGGGCAGGCGACTCATCGCCATGAGCTGATGGGCCAAAAGCTTGTCCCGCGAATTTGCAATGGCCGTCGCCGAATTGAGACAAAAGGCACCGGTCATTTCGAACTGCCGCACGACAGCTGTCCCGTAAGCGGTGATCGATGTGCCGATTCTTGGGATAACGGCATCGAAATAAGGTAGCGCGGCACCGTCATAATGAACGGTGCTTGCCAGAGAATTGATATTCATATAGCAGCGCGCGGTCCGGACCGACTCAATGACATGATCGCGCGACTCAGCAGCTTCAACGAAACGCCGGTTTGAGTAATTATCCGGTTCCATGGTCAGCAAAGCGATGCGCAAAGGGCGCTGAGCCGGAGGCTGATTCGCCATCGCCTTGTAGACGTCGTAACTGAGATTGTGCTGCTTATATTCGACCCAAGGCTCGACAACCGCTTCCTGTGCTTCGAGCGCTGTTCGCCCGAGAAGCATTCGATGAGCCATCGTTTCGCGATTGGAGAGCGACATCTCGATCGGCCATTCACGATCACCAATGCGGATCGGCGTATTGATGATATAGCGCATCTCCGATTGCCCGTTCGAGCTAACCACTTGCCGTCTGTCGACGACTTTGGCCGTACAATAAAGTTCAATATCGTCGCGCTCTTCAACCGGATGCACACCGAAACGCACCTTCGGCTGATGTTCGGGGCCGAATGTTTCGATTGAAAAGGCATGAAGCGCCGATGTTCGCGCGCCCGTATCAATCTTTGCCTTGATCGCCGGTAACCCGAGCTTGGGCATGGCAACCCATTCCCGCCAGCCCAGTATAAAATTTTCATTTGGATGATTCATCGATCAGCATCCGAGCCTGAAAGTGCCCCCGGGATCACGATGATTTTGACCTTGCCACTCCAAAATCATGAGCCGTGATCTCTTTCAATCCTGCAGAAAAGGGTGACGAGCTTATGACTGCACGCAGTCTCATCGTCCCAATCTTATCTGCAAATCTTAATCTGGCCGAAAAACCCTTAATCTTCAGCGCAAGCGTGACTTAGGAAAGCCTTACTATTGAAATCGAGTTCCATACTCCAAAGTCACAATTCGACTAACTCGCATTATTCGCGGTCTTAACGGGCTTCGTCTCGAAAGTCACACTTTAATTCATACTAATATACAGGGCGAATACCGTGTTCAAACAGACCTTACAAATTCATAAAGCTATAGAAGAACTGTATGACGGCTTCACGATGGGCTTTTCAAAACTAAACCTTTTGAAAGATTGCTGCTGTTCCCACGCCACCGGCTGCTGCGATCATGGCCAAGCCTGACTTCGGCACATTCTCAGTATTTTTGCGGACCAACTGCGTAAAGAGCCGAAGCACATTCAAAGCGCCGCTCGCTCCATAGGGATGTCCATAGGCAAGCGCGCCTCCGAAAGTGTTGAGCCTTTCCGCTTCAATTTTAAGGAGATCGGCGGTTGCGAGCACTTGCGCCGCAAAGGCTTCATTCAGCTCGATCGCCGAGAATTCATCAAATGCAAACGGAATTTTGCGACGCAACTTGCGTGCGGCTGAAACAGCGGCCAGGCCAAGCACACGCGGCTCAACACCAGCAGAGGCCGCGCCGGCAAATTCCAGTCCGGGCGGGAAGCCAAGCCGAGCGTGCATCTGTTCCGAAACGATGAGCAGGGCCGCAGCCCCATCATTGATCTGGCAGCTATTTCCCGCCGTAATGCTGTCTTCAGCCATTAAAAGCGGAGGCATTCTTGCAAGCAAAGCCATCGAAAGCGAAGCGCGCGGCCCCTCATCGCAGATCTCGTTTCCCCCGCTTCCCAAAGGAACAATTTCCGCCTCGAAATGTCCGGCCGAGACTGCCTTAATGGCCCGGCGATGACTTTCCAAAGCGAAGCGATCCTGTCGTTCACGGCTAATCTGATACTCACGGGCGATATTTTCAGCCGCTTCGATCATGCCGTGATCGCCGTATTGCGGCGGAACGAATGCGGGTTGGGTGAAGAAATATGGAAGATCGGTGTAAAGATTGGCAGGTTTTGCAATTCGCCAGGGTGCAGTAGAGGCAGACTCCATACCCCCGGCAATAACCACCTCAGCACCGCCTGCCGCAATTATCCGTACGCCGATAATAATCGCATCAAGACCAGACGCGCACTGCCGGTCGATTGTCAATGCCGGAACAGACTCAGGAAGACGGGCTGCGAGCGCGGCCAGCCTTGCAGGATTTCCGCCCCCGCCGATGGCGTTGCCCATGATGACTTCATCAACAGCGTCCGCATCGAGTTGTGCGTCCGCGAGTACGGCTCGGATAACCGGCACGGCAAGATCTTCCAGGCGCCGGCGCGCATGCAGACCACCGACCTTACCAATCGCGGTACGGCGTCCCGCTATGATGATCGCCCGGCGCAGCATCATTTTATTTCCTGGTATGTTGTTTGACCGGAAATTAGGTCTTTCAGAACTTGCGCAACAGCGATTTTACCGCCGCCGGTCAGCGGCAATTTACCTGCTAAAAAGAAATGCTGCGGACAATAGCTCGCGCCCAATCTCGCACGGCAATGAGCAGATAAATCACCTCTGGCAAGTCTGTTCTGGCCAGAAAACTCTATCGCTGCCACGGCAACTGTACCGCGCAAATCGTCGGGCAGACCGACGACAGCAACCTGCCGAACCTCTGGCAGTTCTGCAAGCGCCGCTTCGATCATTTCGGGATGTATCCTTAAACCCTTCGATTTAATCATTCTGTTTGCGCGTCCGGTGAGGTGCAAACACCCGTCCAGATCGATAAAGCCGGTATCGCCAGTCGAAAACCAGTCTTCAGCCGACGGCCCATTGAGATATCGAGCATAAAGCATCGGACTTGAGACAAAGATGCCGCCCTCCTGACCAGACTGCAGGGCCTCTCCATCAGAGCCACGGATTTCTAATTTGACTGAAGGAAACGGTCGCCCGATAGAAGCAACGTTGGCGGGATACTGCGTCGAATGAAAGGTGACAAAACTCGTCTCCGAAGCACCATAAAATTCAACGAGGTCTGCGTTGGGCCAAACAGCTTCTGCCGCCTTTCGCATTTTACCGTCAAGCTTTGCGCCGCCCGAGAAGATAGCCTCCAGATTCGGAGCCTTCGCATCGAATTTTAGAATTTCGTTCAGCATAAACGGCACGACATAAAGATGCGTTGCCTGCTCAAGTGCCTCAGCAACCCTCGGCACGCGAAATTGTCCGCCCGGCAATATGACAGTATAACCCCGGCACAATGCGTGAACCGTGCCATAAAGAAAAAGTGAGTGGTGAAGCGGTCCGGGGATCAGAATCCTAGCATTGGATTGAAAAGCAAAGACGCTCTCAGCCGCTGCAAAACTTGCGATCCATGAATTCTGACAACGCGCAAATAGTTTCGGCTCACCGGTCGTGCCCGAAGTCAGGCCCCAGTAAAATTCCGTATCTTTTGGCTCAATATCATCAATCGAGTTTAAATCCAGGTCTGTCCCGCGCGCGCTTTCACTCGTGATAATTTGTGGTTTTCCTGAGAACTCTGAAAGCCTTCGATCAGTAATAAGAGCTGACAACGGATTTTCATGGAGAAGATCAGAAACGATTTTTGTAGGTAACGCTGGATCGAGCGGCATGGCCGGCCGCCCGACGGCGGAACAGGCAAAGAATGCCGCCAGGAGTTCAAGCGGATCGCGTGTCAGAATCGCCACGCCGCCCGGAGGCGGCCGTCGGCCTATCAGTTGCCCGGCATAGCAAAGCACATGCTTATGGAACTGAGCATATGAAACAGGTCCCGAGGGCCGCATGACGGCCAACGCCTTTTCATCCGTCCGCAATGCATTCCTGAAAATCGAAAAAATGGTGCGGCCGGTCATTTGCGATCTTCCGGAGTGCTATCTTGCGAGATGATAGGATAGCCGCGCTTGACAAACAGTGCGACTGACGCTGCGAGAGCCGCCTTTAGCAGGTCTCCCGGCAGGAAAATAGCCGAGCCGGCCGCAGCATTTGGCAATGATAGCTCTGCCATTGCAGCAAGCACAGGGACACCGCAAGCATAGATAATTCCGATACCGCCTAAAATATTTGCAAGAAGTGCTTTCAGGAATGAGAGATGCCGCCACAGCTTCTCAATCAGGAAGCCAACCATCGCAGCCGCCAACGGCCAGGCGATGATGAAGCCAGCGCTTGGCGTTGCAAAAATGCCAAGTCCGCCGCGCCCGCCGGCTAGCAGCGGAAGACCGGCCGCGACGAGCACAAGAAAGAGTCCTTGCGAGAGCGCGCCACGCCTTGCGCCAAGAATCGATCCGGCAAGCATCGGCCCTAAAGACTGCGCCGTGATCGGAACGGGAACAATCCCAAGATCCATACGCGGAATCAAACCAAGCACCGCCGTCAGAGCAGCGAATAGCGCCACATAGACAATGTCTTGAATCCGCATTTGCCTTCCACGCTGCTTTTTCTACTTCCGGTTTTCAAAACCTCTGGCAGCGATAGCGTTTCCAACCGTGCCTGTCATGCGCAGAATTTTGATAATGAGAGGACCGACGGCGAACACCCTCAGGCCTTGAGCCCGTCTTGCCAGCTTGGCTTGGCGCATTTCGCCAAGATCGTTGAGCAGTGTCGGTATAAAGCGAATAGCAAGACTGACAGCCAAGGCAAACCGTGTTGGATTGACGCCGAAAAAAGCCAACGGACGCGAGATACGCATGAGTACATCGAGCATATCCGCCATACGGGTCGTCAACGTTACGAGCGAGGCGATCAAGACCGCTGAAACGATACGAACAATGACAGTCATCGCCTCGGCAAAGCCGGAAATGAAAAACTGCAAAGCAAAGATGAGAGCTATGGCAAGAAAAAGGGGCTTAATGGACGCAATAAGACTTTCAAAAGGCAACTCTGCAATCCAATAAAGCCCGATCAGGCCTGCCAATATTGAAAGGATTAACCATAATGGCTCGCATAAAAAAATAACAGATCCAATGACAAGGGTGGCGAGAAGCTTTGCGCCGGCAGGCATGCGATGGATGATGGACGTCCGATGGATATAAAGAGCGAACATACGTCTTTAAGCTGTTGTGTGACCGGCACTTGCCGAAGCCGGTATCGCCAAGGTCACTACTAGCCCCGGTTCGTTATCAGACAAACTTAGATGCCCGCCATGAAGCCGTGCGACGGCCACCGCAAGACTGAGGCCAAGCCCGCTGCCTGGCATCGAGCGGCTTGCTTCCAGACGGACGAAACGCTTGAACACGCGATCCCGATCTTCCGGCGAAATACCGGGGCCATTATCGGCGACGACAATTTCGGTCGCATTGGTTTTTGGCACCAGACTGACGACGATGCCTTCATCTGCTGCGTTCGCACTTTGCGGCTCGGCGGGAACTCCATATTTTATGGCATTATCGATGATATTGGCGATCGCTTGAGCGATAAGTTCGCGTTTGCCTTTTACAAATGTCTGACCGTTCGCCTGCCATTTGATCGTCAAGCCGCGTTCTTCCGCCACTGGTTCGTAAAGTTCAACAACGTCGGTAACAACGCTTGTCAGGCTGAAATTTTCATTAGTACGCTGCGCCGCGCCTGCTTCAAGCCTGGCGATACTGAGAAGCGCATCGAAAGTCTTAATGAGATCGTCCGCCTCTTCAATTGTCGACTGAAGCGCTTCCTTATATTCTTCAGAACCGCCGGGCTCGTTCAATGCGGCTTCAATCCGGTTGCGCAGCCGGTTCAGAGGCGTTCTGAGATCATGCGCGATATTATCCGACACTTCTTTGAAACCGGCGATGAGCTCTTCAATACGCTTGAGCATCGTGTTCAAGCTTATGGCAAGCCGGTCAAATTCATCGCCGCTTTCGGTGAGCGGAATGCGCTCTGAAAGATCACCCTGCATGATCTGTCGCGTTGTCTCCGTCATGGTCTCAATTCGGCGGAGCAGGTTGCGTCCAATAAGGACGCCGCCGCCAAGACCGACAATCGTCATGCCAATGAGCGCCCAAAGAAATGCGGAGCGAACGACATTTCCGAACTGCCTCTGATCCTCTATGTCGCGTCCGACCACGAGCCGGTAGCCATTGGCAAGGCGGAAAACAATGGCGAATGCATAGCGTTCCTGAACTTCATCATCGAAGGAGCGCCGATAAAAGAACGCAACCTGACCGTTGGAATTCCAAAGACTCTGGCTCACGGCCTTAAGGTTTCCCGCCATATGAAGCCCTTCGGCATTAGCAAGGAGATAAAGGCTGTTTGCCGGCGTTTCACTTCTTAGCGCAACAGCGCGTCGTAAGCCGTCCAAACCAGCCCTCCTGTAATGCTGGTCAAGGCTTTGTAACTCGGCTTGAATTTCCTCGTTGAGCTGCTGCGTCAGCAGAATATTAGTTTTGTAATAGATGTAGCCCACGGCTGCCGCTGCCGTTGCAGCAAACAATCCGAGATAAATCATGGACAAACGGAACGCCGTCGTCCGTACCAATCTAGCTAGTGCCGTCACGAAGCATATATCCAGCTCCCCGCACCGTATGGAGGAGTGGCTTTTCGTAATTCTTATCAATCTTTGCGCGCAAGCGGGAGATGTGAACATCAATCACATTGGTCTGAGGATCGAAATGGTAGTCCCAGACATGCTCCAGGAGCATGGTCCGTGTGACAACCTGACCGGCATGTTTCATAAGATATTCCAGGAGCCGGTATTCACGAGGCTGAAGTAAAATCGGTTCGCCTTCACGCGTGACTTTATGGGCCAGCCTGTCAAGGACCAAATCGCCGACAGTGTATTTGGTGCTTGCTTCTTCAGGCAAAGACCGCCGAACCAAAGCTTCGATACGCGCAACCAATTCCGAAACAGCGTAGGGTTTGGAGAGATAATCGTCTCCACCCGCGCGGAGCCCTGCCACCCGATCATCAACTGCTCCCAAAGCACTTAAAATCAGAACAGGCGTTCTATTTCCTTCGCGCCGGAGTTCTTCAACGATCGACAAACCATCCCTGCGGGGCAGCATACGGTCAAGTATCAGAACATCGAAATGATCGGTTTGGGCAAGCTGAAGGCCATTATCGCCATCATGGGCAACTTCGCAGACATGGCCGCTCTCGCGCAATGCATTTGCGAGATAGGATGCAGATTTAAAATCATCTTCAACGACTAAAACGCGCATCGCGCGTGCCTACCTCCAAAGGATCAAAGGACGGCTTGAGAAAGCGGTATGGCTCAGCTTCAGAGCCATACCGCAGACAGGGCAGATAACGAAGACTATTCGTCTCTTTTATTCAGTGATAACGCAACAAAGCGCGTTTCGCGATTGGATTGGATTTGCAAAAGGACCGCTTTTCGTCCTTTGCGGGTTGCCTCTCGCACACCTGACGAGACGTCATTCGGATCCGATACCCGTTTCCCGCCGACTTCCAGAATGACATCGCCGGCTTTCAGGCCTTTTTCGGCAGCTTCGGAAGACGGATCAACCTCTGTTACGGCGACGCCCTCTTCACCGGCTCCCTCAATATCCTCGGCAGGAGCAAGAGTCAGGCCAAGGTCCTTAAACTCTTCATTGTCCGGGCGCCTTTCATTGCGATCGCGTTGGGTCAGAGACGCGAGTTTATCAGAACTTGGAAAAGTGCCGAGCTTAAGCGTAACCGATTGCTCTTTTCCGTCACGCATGACGGTCAGTAGCGTTTCAGCATCGGGCGAGAGATCTGCGATTTGACGGGCCAGATCGCGAGAGCTTGCGACGTCATTCTCATTCACTTTGACGACAACATCGCGGACTTTCAATTCGGAGGTTGCAGCCGGTCCATCATCCATAATCCGGGTGATAAGAGCACCTTTGGCGTTGTCCATTCCGAGGCTCTCCGCGATGTCCTCATTGACATCTTGGATTGTCACACCGAGCCAACCGCGGCTGACTTTCCCTGACGACCTGAGTTGATCAACCACAGATTTCGCCAGCTTAGCCGGAATAGCAAAAGCAATACCAACATTGCCGCCAGAGGGGCTAAAAATTGCTGTGTTAACACCGACCACCTCGCCTTTCAGATTTACGGCTGGGCCTCCGGAATTGCCGCGATTTACTGCTGCGTCGATTTGCAGATAATCATAAGGGCCAGAGCCAATGCTGCGTCCGCCAGCAGAGATAATCCCGGCCGTGACCGTACCGCCGAGCCCGAACGGATTACCAACCGCCAGCACCCAATCGCCAACGCGAGGCTCTGCAGGGGCAAATTCGAGATATTGATCAAATTCTTTATCGGATTGGATCTTCAACAGAGCGAGATCGGTGCGCTGATCGGTTCCCACAACCCTCGCTGCGAATTTCTCATCACTTTCGAAAGTCAGAGAGATCTCAGATGCTTTATCTACGACGTGATGGTTCGTAACGACATAACCATCGGCGGAAATAAGAAATCCTGAGCCCTGAGCTCGTTCCAGCCTTGGGCGCGGGCGGGCGCCATCAGGTATATTTTTCCGGAATTGATCGAAGAAATCGAAAAACGGGTGATCGCGAGGGACGTCCGGAAAATTGAAATCGCGTCCCTGCGAGCTCTGACCGCCGCCCTTCGTGAAAATACTAACAACGGCCGGTCGTACTTTTTTTGCGACGTCAGCGAAACTCACGGGGGCTGTGTTTAAGTCCTGAGCTAGCGCAGGCGTGCTTTGCCAGGCACTAATCCCTGCCGGAAGACTGAGAGCGAGGCCTAAGGCACCCACAAATCCAATTGCAAAGAGCGCAATTCTGCGGGGAGGTTGTCTCAAAAGGTCTGAGTTTGTTTTGTCTTGATATTTTTTTGGGGGGATCAGCATCCCGTCACCTTTCAGTTGTTGCATCTAATCCTAAGGTGACGAAAATATATATACGACAATGTTACATTGAACTTTCCAGCACGTTAAAACTTGGTAATGTCGAATTTGCTTTAAAAAGTTATATTGAACGAATATCAAAGGGTTTCGTAAAAATGAGAGTGCGCCAGTGACGCTGCAACTAGGCGTTTTGTTTATTGCTTTGAGCATGACGTGCTGGTTTTTGCCCACCAGTCAAGCGTCAGCAGGTGTCGTGATCCCGCCTCACGCGGGTGACAACAACACCACGGTTCAGCCCGTTGCAATTTTTGGTGAAGACGATCGCCGAGACTTGCCCGAAGAGCTCAGTGCTCTGGAGGGTAAGATCGGCATGCTCTATGAGCAGTCCACCCAAACCCTATGCACAGCATTTTGTGTTGCAAATGACATCGTCGCGACGGCCTCTCACTGTCTATTCCAGAAGAAAAATGGCCGGTTCCCGAACTTAACCGACGTAACGTTTCGCCTAAACTATGGAACGACGTACCAACAGACTGGCATATATGGTCGGCGGACGCCTTTCACTAAGCATTTCATTGCTGTCGGGACCACAGCATTTAACAATGAACCTCCACTCTCAGCACCGCGTGATTGGGCCTTAATCAAGTTAGAGCGCCCGATATGCAGGTTCGGCGCGATTAAGGTCGAGTCCAGGAATATTTCGGAACTCATCAAAAAGTCACGGGAAAATAAGATTTTTCAAGTTGCTTATCATTGGGATTATAAGCACTGGCAACTTGCCTATTCACGACCCTGCCGCATACAGCTTGATTACGACCAAATCAAATGGAAGTTTATCAGAAAGCACTTTATTGATAATGATCAACTACTTTTACACACCTGTGATACAGGCGGAGCGTCATCCGGATCACCGATTTTTCTTCAATCCAATAAATCAGAAACGCCTGTTGCCGTTGCTATTAATGTAGGAACTTATACCAGAACACGAATTTTACTTAGGAAAGGGCAAGTCGTAAAAAAACTTAATCCGGATATAATTGCAAATACAGGTGTTAACAGCAAAGCATTTGAATATGTTATTACAGAGCTCCAGAGAGCAGATTTCATTACCAATCATGAAGACATGGTAAGACTTCAAAACGAGTTGCAAATCCGTGGTCTCTACGCAGGTGCGCTTGACGGAAAGCTTGGACGAGGCACTCGAGGGGCGATTGCCAATTTCGAAACGTCTGTGGGCTTAAAGCCAACTGGTTTACCGACGCTTTCGCTACTTCACCGTTTCGGTGTCGAGCGAAGCAGGCCGACCCACACATTCAGCAACGGTCAGGCTGTTGTTGGTCCTGGTGAACAAAAGGCGCGGGCAAATCCGGAAAGCCCTCCGGTCGCCTCGGGAGTTCCTCTCGCAAAAGTGCCAAAGCCCCCCCGTCGTCCTTTCAAATCACAGCCGCTCGAATTCGATCCGTTCAGCGATTAGCTAGACATCTCTG